>WLOB01000330.1 GCA_009699505.1 Actinomycetota bacterium
CAAAGCGCTCTACGTCTTCAGGCTTCACTGGCTCGCGCGGACTGAGATTTCCGGCGCTGACCAGGCTGTCCAGCATCGGCACCTTTATGAGGCCGTCCGCGTTCTCGAGCGGGGCCGGAAAGCCGGTGATCTCCTCTATGGCGATCATCTCATCGCCAGCTATGGCTCGCTTCCCGAGCGTCATCTTGTTGACGGCGGCCCGGTCAATCGCGCGGTGAAGATGCGCAGTAAGGCGCCTCGCAAGCTCCGCCTGCGAAAGCTCGGAATGCTTCAGCGCGTCTTTGACCCACTCCTGTAACATACGTTCCGCGTAGCGCGTATCGCGACAATCGTCCGTGATTAAGTTCGCTACGCCCCCTTGCCGTCCTGTAGCGATATGCGCTACATATCCGGCATGGAACCGGCTGCCACGATAGTCAGGGCCCTCGGGGGCCCCTCCAAGGTCGCGGAGATCGTCGGCGTCCATCGGACCCGCGTCTCCAACTGGATGCGCCCCCGCGCCAAGGGCGGCACGGGCGGTTTCGTGCCGCAGAAGCATGTCGGAAAGCTCCTCGGGTTCGCCATCAAACACGACGTGCCACTGACCGCCGCATCGTTTGTCCCGGCGCCTGCGGAGGCGGCATGACCCACCGCTCCCTCCGTCTCTGCGCCATCCTCGGAACCATCGGCATCGCCGGCATGGGCTGCGCGCTGGCGCTTGCCGGCGCCGCTGTGTGGGACGCCGCCCGCGGCGGTCGCCTCATCACCCTGACTTGGAGCCCGTCATGATGGCCCAAGTCATCATCATCTCCGTCGCCTATGCCGCGTTGCGGCTGGCGACGGCTGCTTGGAACACAACGAAGCGTCATCGCCGCGTTGGGCTCAAAGAGGCGGCCTCGCCCCTCTCCATTTCTGCACCGCGCGACGTGCCCGAAGCTTCCACCGGTATGTCGGCCCAGCCGTCGCGGAGGCAGCTTTGAGCGCGCGTTCAATAAGTGACGCGGCCGCCACATCCGTGGCTGAGGCGTGCGGGCTCTCTCTTCGAGATGGCGTGCTTCGGAGCTGTGCCACCTCGTCCTTCATTGAGTCCAGCAATCCAAAGTCGGCCTGCTCCATTTTGCTCAAGAGGATGACGACCATCATCTCAAGGGCGTCTACCCGCGCACCAGTGTTGTCGGCTCGCGGATCTAGTGGCCGCCGGTCGTTCCCCTCAGTCATTCACAGCTCCATCGGTGGTGTCGCAACTCCCGATGTAGGGCAGCACGGTCGGGCGGCTCTTGCCCCCGCAGTCACGCTCGACCGTGCTGGCACCCGTTTCCCGCTGTGGTCACGCCCGACCGCAGCCGGATCGCGCCCGGTCCTGTCTCACGTTCCCGCGTCTGGATCGGGCGCACCTCAGTTCAGCACCGCCAGCATCGGCCGGGTGTCGATGACACGGGCGACGACGTCGCTCGCCTCGTGCGCTGCTTCGGCGAGCGCCGGGTCGACCTGCACGACGCCGAGCATCGCCTCGGCCATGTGCCGGGTCAGGCAGTCGCGCGCTTCGTCGCCTCGCTCGATCTCCCGTCGCACCAGCCACGTCACCATGGCGTGCATCGCAAGGATGGTCGCTGCGCCGTCGGTCTCCGGTGTGCCCTGCTGCATCTCGCTCTCCTATTCGCGCCGCGCTTGCGGCTCGCCCGTGGCCCCTCAGGGGCGTTTCCTCCCTGACTCCCGGGGCCTCTGTGCCCCGGGCCTTTCCTTCTCGCGCGTCCGCCCCTGCCGCCAAGCCCGCGGCGTTCGCGCTTCCGTGTGCCCTGCGTATCCCTTCAACCTCCGTGCCCGAGCAGCCCGTGGCGCCCTGTTCGATGAGCAATCGAACACGGGAGCGTGGAAGCAATGCTGCACCGGCGGTGCACAAATTCGACAGAGAGCCATCGCTCGATGAGTGCTGTCCCCCTCTGCAAGGCCTACGCGCGCCGCCTCGTCGACGCCGAAGCCCGCAACACCGGACGCCCGGTCAAGGACTGCATCCGCGCTGTTGCGCGGCGGCTCCGCGAACCTCACGGTTCGATCCTGGCGTTGCTTTATCGCGACCCGAAAGACGTCCGCTCTCGGCTTGTCCGGGCGCTGGCGGATGAGGTCGAGCGCACCGTTCGCGGGGAGATCGCATCCCTTGAAAATGAACTTCTGGCAGTCCGTCTGGGCGCTGCTCGCCGTTCTGAGGACGAGCTTGCGGAAATCGAGGCGGACCTCGCGGGACTGAAGGCCCGCCTGCGCCCGGCCGCTTCGCAGGAGGCGGTATGAGCCTCACCGTCGAACTTACGGGCACCGGCTTAATCTGGCGCAACGGCGTCGGTCAGCAGACCGCGGGCATCGTCGCCGTCTGCGGCGTCGGCGAGGGCGTGCTCGTCCTGCGGGGCAACCTGCCGGCAGAGACCACCCTGACCGTCGAGCAGTGGCAGCACCTCTCCCGCGTCGCCGCCGAGGTCGCCACGAACGCCAAGCTGTCCGCCCGGGTCGAAGACGCAGAGCCAATCGTGCCGCGCCGGCCTGAACCGAATGCCGCCTATCCGCCGATGGGCTGAGCACAAAAGCAAACCGCCCGAACCCCAACCGGCAAGCGGGGTTCGAGCGGCTGCATCACCTAGGAAGGAAGCTGAATATGAGCACACCCGAAGCAGTCGGGCAAGGCGACCCGTCCTCCGTCGCCGCCGATCAACTGAAATCGATCATCGAGCGCATCGAGCCTCTTGAGGAGGAGAAGGCCGGTATCGCGGGCGACATCAAGGACGTCTACGCGGAGGCCAAGGCCAACGGCTTCGACGTCGGCGTTCTGCGGACCATCATCCGTCTGCGGAAGAAGGACCACGACGAGCGCAGCGAAGAGGAGGCGATCCTCGAACTGTACCTCCAGGCCCTCGGGATGGCGTAGCCGACATGCGCGCGCCCTCCCTCTCATCCGCAAAACTGGGCGCGCGCCTCAAGCCCGAGGAGCGCCCGGTCTACGCACAGCGCCGGATCGTGCCCTCGGTCGAGATCCGCTTTCCTTTGCCGCCGAGCACGAACAGCCTGTTCTTCAATGCTGCGGGCGTCGGGCGCATCAAGACGCCGGCCTATCGCCGCTGGCGCAACAACGCCGTGCTGATGATCTGCTCCGCCCGGCCGGTGCCCGGTCGCATGGCCGGCCCGTGCGATGTCGCGATCTACCTGCCGCCCTTCCGCGGCGACATCGATAACCGGGTGAAGCCATGCCTCGACGTGGCGGTTGCCGCTGGCATCATCGCCGACGACGGCCAGCGCTACTTGCGCGGCCACCCGCTCGTCGGGATCGACCGCGCCGCCACTGACGTCCGCATGGTCTTCACCACGCCCTCGGTCGAGGAACAGGACCGCGCCGAGATCGAGGTCCGCGCCCGCGAGGGCCAGAGCTGCGCGCACATCGCCGTCTCGCTGGGCCTCGACGAGGGCCACGTCCGCACCGTGCTCGCGGAGATCGGCCGATGAGCGCGCAGCACGAAGACGTCAGCGACATCATCGACCAGCTCGACCGCTGGGCCGTAGCCCGCCTTTGGGCGGCCAACAACGACACCGTCGAGATCGCCAGGATCATGCGGCGCACCGAGGCCGAGGTCTACGGGATCCTTGCCCGTGCGCGCGATGAAGTCCGCGCCCTCCGTCGGCAGGGAGGCGCCCGTGCCTGACCCCTATCTCGTCGGCAACGGCCGCTGGTGCTCGACCTGCTTTCCCGGCGGCGCCCCGCGCTCGTTCATCAACGCGAGTCGCATGCGCAAGGCGCGCCCCGGCTGCAACGAATGCGCTGGTGCCGGTCGCATCCACTTCACCGCTGAGGAGATCGTCGCGACGACGGTCGCTGAGGCGCGCCTTCATCGTGAGCGTGCAGCATGAGCGGCAGAGCTTTCCTCGGCGGTCGGGTCCGTCTGTTCGCGGGCGACATGCTCGCCATATTGCCGTCGCTACCTGAGAACAGCGAGGACCGGATCGGCAGCCGCCATCCGACCATCAAGCCGCTCGACCTGATGCAGTACCTCGTGCGGCTGGTGACGCCGCCGGGCGGCCTCGTGCTCGATCCCTTCGCCGGCACCGGCACGACTGGCGAGGCCGCGATCCGCGAAGGTATGCGCGCCATCCTGATCGAAATGGAAGCCGAGTCTCAGGCCAACATCGCCCGGCGCATGGATCTCGCCGCCGCGGGTCCGGCCGAACGCAAGCGCGTCATCGCGCAGGCCCGGAAGAAGGCTGGCCCTCATGCGCCGCTGTTCGACGCGGCCCCGTCCATCGAAGCCGCGGAGTAGGTACGAAGATGACCGACAAGTCCGACGGCTACGCGAATTTGGTCCGCCAGACCCTGGAATATGTCTCGGCCGAGATGGGCTACGTGCGCGACTTCGCGGGCGATCATCTCGTCAAAGCCGAGAGCCCTATCGAGGAGCTTCTGTTTTCCGCCCTCGTGACGCTCGTACGGTTCTGCGACTGCGAATATCACCACGTCGCAGTGCCGTCGCAGACTTGGCCGCTCGGCACGCTCATGGCGCGCCCCGACCTGCTGACGCTCATTGTGGAGCCTCAGGCTCAGCTTGAAGGCTGGCGCGTCGACTTCCTCGTTCATGCTTGGGAGACGGGCCGCATCAGCGGCAAGGAGCAATGGCGCCGCCTGATCGTCGAGTGCGACGGCCATGCCTTCCATGAGCGTACGAAGGAGCAGGCGGCCCGTGATCGGTCACGCGATCGGGAGTTTCAGTTGCGGGGCTATACGGTCCTGCGCTTCACGGGCTCTGAGATCCACAACGACCCGCTCGGCTGCGCCCGGCAGATCTCCGATTGGGGGTCGCTCGGATGGTGATCACCCCGGAACTACTGGACGCCATGCTCGCCAACGGCCTGAGCCGTGAGCAAATCGTCGGCCTGATGAAGGCCAGCGTTGAGGCTGACCAGGCACAGGAAGAGGCGAAGAAGGCCGCGCGCCGGGCGAACCAGAACGAGCGACAGCAGCGTCGTCGTCGTCTCATGTCACACGTTGTCACGCATCAGACGTGTGACAACGTGTGTGACGGCGTGACGGAGCGTGACAC
>WLOB01000331.1 GCA_009699505.1 Actinomycetota bacterium
GGCTGACCCCATCTGATGGCGAATTCGTGTCGGTTCACGATACAGTATCTTCGGACTCGACCGGGTGTTCATCAGTAGCTACGAATGGAGATCGCAAGTTATGGATTACCTCGGTTCGACAGGCATGCTGCCGGAGTTGACCGATAGGGAAATTGCATATGGATTTCCGATCGGTATGTCAGACAGTTCGATCCAGGAGAATTCACCACCGATGCGGCGCGGGCCTTCCGATCATCCGATCCAGGTGCTTGACACGATACTGCTGAACGCCCTCACGAAGTCTCCGTGCGTTATCACATTCTCCGGTGGTCGAGACTCCTCTCTACTCCTCGCCAGGGCTGCGATGGTTGCGAAGAAGCACGGATTGCCAGGGCCGGTGGCCTTGACGCATCGCTACCCCGCTGAGGACGTCGATGCCCAGGAGACGGTGTGGCAACACCGCGTTGTCGATCATCTGCGTTTGCTGGACCTCCCGGTTGAATGGATAATAAACGACGTTACGACTGAGTTCGACATACTAGGAAAGCCTCTTACTGATCTGCTTACCATGAATGGGCGTCCGTTTTTCCCGCCGGCCTCGGGCGCAAGCTTGTTCGACTACCAATTCGCCGCGGGAGGGTCTCTCGTAACCGGCGAATTCGGAGACGAATTGTTCGCGAATTCTAGATCTTACCGTTTTCGTCGCTCAATATCGGAATTGAAATATTCTGGTCGCACTTCTATGAGGCGGGTCGTGAGGCCTCTTTTCCCATCCATGCGATCAATCGGTGCGGAGGAAATCGCAATGCTGACGGGCATTACCTGGCTGACGGAGGACGCACTTCACGGACTTTTCGCCTCCGTCAAGCAGGCCGCTGATGATGATTTTGGATGGAAGAGTGAAGTGCGAAGAAAGCTGAAGACGCGGGCGGTGCAAGTATCATTGGAAACTAGAGATCGAATAGCGGGACTTTTCGACTGTATCCCCGTGGATCCGTTCCTGGATTTCCAGTTTATCGACTCGTGGTTTGGTCACATCGACTATTTCGGTATATCGCGTAGTCAAAGTATGCGCCTGTTGTCTGACGGAATGTTGCCAGATAGCGTTATCGATCGAGAGAGTAAAGCGTTCTTCAACCGATCGAGGTTCGGTGAGGACACAAAAAGCTTTGCTGCTAAGTGGGATGGAGCGGGGATTGAGTCTCCGGACGTCGACGTGTCCCGGTTACGTGACGCCTGGATGCAGAACCTGGTAACACTGCAATCAGCAATGCTATTGCAGCAAGCGTGGCTGAGTGATGGCCACAACTCCGTACGTTGAGCGAAACCGGGTTCTCGGTGGTTGAGCAGTTAAGCGTCGCCCAACCACCGAGTTGTCACGATCCCGCGACCGGCAGGCCGGTCCTGTTGTCGGCTTTGAAAGAGAAGCTGGACGCCATTGTCAGTTCTTCAATGGTGCCAAGGTCTTCGATCGATGGTGCGGTGTACTGCTGCTTGTCCATGTGAATCCTTTCGTTCGAGGTGGTGTGAAACGCTGACCCGGATTTAGATTTGACCCTCCACGTGCAGATTAGCACCTGAATCCGATGTTGTCCCTGGCTCTGAGCTGCATGAATTCGTGGTCAGCGAGCGCGGCGTGGGTCTACTGCCGGCTGGTACTGCTTGGCGTCCGAATCCAGGCTCCCTCCAGCTAGCTCGAGCCATGAGTGTGCGGCAAAGCTTTTGTCATTCAAACGACGTACACCAATGCGAAGTATTGGGGTACTACCTCGGATCTCGACTGCGAGCACCACACACCGGCGTAGGCAGCGGTCTCCCATACCGATTCGCCGAGAAACTCGCTCTACTCGCCGCTGACTGCGTACAACGTGGGGATCTGATTGGTCGTAAAGATCTGTGGAGGCACAGGTCGAGACGTCGAATGACACATCGAGAAGCCGGCATACGCGTTCGACGCTACTGACACGGAGGGCCAGCTCGACGAAAATGACCAGAGCGGCCAATCGAACCGCAGTGATGATCTGCTCGACGGCTCGGCCGGTCGATGAGGAAGCTCTGGAGTGCATTGGGTTCCTTATAGGGGGTGGCTGATACATTATGGCCAGTTTCAGCGTCCGCGCGGATGTGCCGTTGTACGTGGGCTCGGCGGCCGTTGCTGCACTGCTCGGATGGTATTCCATGCCAGCCTGCTTCTTGGTTCTCACGAGACGGAAGAAATGAACCTGTACCGAGCGCACGGATATTCGATCTCGAGTGACCTCGATCTGAACCTCCCTGTCGACACGGATGCTGATCGGAAGGTCGACCTCTCCATCGTCAGAGGTAGACCGATGCCGGTTCCAAGCCCGTCCGGCGATGCTCTCGTGGTGAACGAGCTCGTGGACAACTCTGGGAGAGGTCACCGTGTTGAGGTCTCCGGTGGCAAGACGAGGTTGTTGATACCCGCTGTCGGACATTTCGCGAGCAATGACGACGGCACCGTTTTCGTCGCGCACCCCGACTTGGAGGCGCAACATCACGACATCCTGGATGTTATGGCGGCAGGCGCGTTGTTGGCAGTGTGGCTTGGCTTGAAGAAGCATACGGTGTTGCACGCAAGTGCTGCGAAAGTCCGAGGCGACGCCATAGCCGTGGTCGGCCCGTCGGGGTCAGGTAAGTCCACTGTTGCCGCTTTGCTGGCGGAAGCTGGCTATCCGCTGATTTCCGACGATGTGCTTCGTGTCGACCTGGGGTCCAATCCTCGTGTCTACGTCTCTGCGAGCGAGCTTCGCTTGCGGGAAAATTCGGCTGCCCTGTCGGACGGGGGCTCGGTGTCGTCGTACCGGGGAACCTCGGACGGACGTACAGCCGTTTCCGTAGCGGCAGCAGCGGAGGATGCCCTTCCCCTTCGCGCCTGCGTGTTTCCGATGCCGAGACGGGATATCGATAGCGTCGTAGCAGTCAAGTTGGCTCCTGCCGACGCCCTCAAGCAACTGCTGGCCGCTCCGCGAATGTTGGGTTGGATCGACCACGGCTGGCTGCTGCGCAACTTTCAGGAGATGTCGCGACTGGCTAAGACAGTCGATTGTTGGCAAGTTCAGATTCCGTGGGGGCCGCCGTTCGACGATGATTTGGGCCGCAGAATTATCGGCCCAATCTCGGGTCTGTGAACCCCGTCGATCAAGTGCTGACCTCCGCGGTGCTACGCGGCCATCACCTCGGCAAGCGAGATTACAGGGTCCAACCGTAGACTCAGTTTCGTTAGCAATAGATGACTGCCGTCCTGCGCAGCAGCAACCAACGGCCGCGGGGCGGCAGATCGTCCAGTTCAAAAGTCAGTACTGATTGTCACGAATTCGGGTACCGAGGACGGATTGATGGAGATGAGTGATGACCGGAAGTAATGGGGCGGGCGAATGGCATGCACTTCACCACCGCTCCGCACTCGTTGCGGGTATACCGTTCCAAGTCACAACGTTGAGCGATGCCGTAGAAGACGTGCTTTCTGCGATTGCCGATCCGGCATCCGACGGCGTAACACTTCGGTTTGCGAACGCATACTCAGTTGCAGAGGCGACACGTGATCGGAGTTATAAGAATCTGTTGTGCTCTTCCGGAATCAACTTCCCTGACGGGACACCGGTCAGCTGGTACATGCGCAGAGCACTCAAAGCGGACCGTACTGGTCGGCATGTAACTTGTAGGCCAGTCCGAGGCCCCTCATTCTTCGAGATGCTACTCGATAAGGGCAGGCGGCATGATCTACGTCACTTCCTGCTCGGAGCCTCTGAAGAGACATTGGCCCTACTGACGGCTTCTATTCAAGACAAATACCCTGGGGCTGTGATCGTAGGGAGCTATTCCCCACCATTTGGACCCCTAGATGAAACCTTCTACCAAAGATCCGTGGAGGCAATTTCCCCGTGCAACCCGAATTTTGTCTGGGTTGCCCTTGGTGCACCGAAGCAAGACTTCGCAAGCGCAGAACTATCACGCCGGTTGCATGTCTCGACAGCGGGTGTCGGTGCGGCATTCGACTTCTTAGCGGGTACGGCATCTGAAGCCCCTCAATGGATTCGGAATTCTGGGTTGGAGTGGGTATTCCGCTTAGCAACCGAGCCGCGACGGCTGTGGAAGCGCTATCTGTTTGGAAATCCACGATTTGTCGTGAATGCAGAGCGGGCGCTATGGAAAATAAAGCGAGCGAAAGCATGAAAGTTGCCGTAGTACATAGTTTTTACAGCCGGCAAAGCCCCAGTGGTGAAAACACAGTGGTTTTAGACCAGGTTAATCAGTTGCAAGAGGCCGGCCACGAAGTCTTACTTATCTCGAAGGAGACTGACAGCGAATCAAATCGCCGCCTTTATGGCCTCCGCGCGGCGCTAACAACCGCCAACATCGCCGGTTCAGACCCGTCGAGCCAATTAACCTCGTTCAATCCCGACGTAGTGCACGTTCACAACTTATTCCCAAACTGGCGATCGACGTGGCTGTCGTTCTGGGGACGGAAGACTGTGCAGACGTTGCACAACTACCGGGCAGTCTGTGCCGCCGCAACCCTGTTCAGAGAAGGTAGACCCTGCACTGAGTGCTTGGACCGCAACAGCATTCGAGCGATTGTCCATAAATGCTATCGCGGATCGACGGTGGCCACATTGCCACTGGCAATTGCAAATTTCGGCGACGTCGCCAGACGTCCGACTCTTGCACACCCGCACACTCTGATAACTCTAAATTCCACTGCCGAAGACCTCTACAGAACGTATCTCCCTGAATCCAGGATCGTGACGGTACCGAATTTTGCTAATGCGAGGGCTCAGCCTAGTTCTCAAAGGCGAAATCGTTTTATTTACGTGGGCAGGTTAACGGATGAAAAAGGAATTGTACAACTCCTGCGGTCTTGGCCAGTCGGCCTTGCTCTCGACATTGTCGGGAGTGGACCTCTTGACTCTACCGTCAGCGAGCTGGTGGAGTCGTCCTCTCTTGATATTAGGATGTTGGGCAGGAAGGACTCACACAAGACCCTCGACTTGATCGCCGCATCGGATGGGCTAGTGATACCCAGCTTGTGGAGCGAGGGCATACCTA
>WLOB01000332.1 GCA_009699505.1 Actinomycetota bacterium
CTGTCGCGCAGCGCGGCGCGGAGCTCGCGGACCGGCGGCAGCGCGAGCGCGTCCTCCACCGCCGACGCCGAGAGCGCGCCCAGCGCGGGGACGACGAGGACGTCGTAGTCGTCCATGCCGTCGTCGAGGGCGCGGTCGGCCTCGATGATGAGGCCGCCGGCGGTCCGCACGGAGGGGCGCAGCCCGACGACGGTCGTCTGGACCGGCGGGATGTCGGGGTCCACCGATCGGCGCAGCGTCTCGGCGACCCGCAGGATGTCGAGGACGCTCGTGAAGGCCGAGTCGAAGGTGCCGGGGATCGCGACGACGCCGACGTGCATGGCGCAAACGATACGTTACGCGTCGTGTTCGGTGGGATGACGCGCGGCATCGTTGATGCTCCAAGACCGAAGGAGCACTCTTATGGCCCGTCCCGGACTCGTCATCCAGTTCAAGACCAAGCCCGACACCGCCGAGCAGTTCAACGACATCCTCGTCCGTGCGCTGGAGCACGTCGAGGCGGAGGCCGGCACCCGGCCGTGGCTGACGCTGCGGGCCGAGCAGGATCCCACCGTCTTCTTCCTCGTCGACCTCTTCGACGACGAGGACGCCCGCAACGCGCACCTGGGCGGCGCCGCCGCCGAGCTGATCCTCGGCACCGGCGGCGACCTCCTGGCCGAGGCGCCGACCCCGGTGCCCACGACGCTCGTGGCCGGCAAGGCCGTATGAGCACGCGGCGCGAGCGAATCGACAACGATCTGCTGCGCCGTTATCAGGGCGTTGGGGACCTGCAGGCTCGGGAGCGCCTGGTGGAGCGCTGCATGCCGTTGGTGCGCTCTGTCGCCCGCCGGTACGCGGGGCGTGGCCAGGACCCGGAGGACCTGACGCAGGCGGGGCTGGTCGGCCTGACCAACGCGATCGAGCGCTACGACGCCGGACGCGGCGGCCGGTTCGTCAGCTACGCGGTCCCCAACATCCAGGGCGAGATCCGCAAGCACTTCCGCGACCGCACCTGGGCCGTGCACGTCCCCCGGGCTGTGCAGGAGCTGGACGCCCGCCTGCAGCGAGCACGGACGCAGACGCTCCAGTTGACCGGCCGCGAGGCCGGCGTGGACGACCTCGCGCAGATGCTGGACGTCACCACCGACGAGGTCGAGGATGCGCAAGCCGCGGGCCGCAGCTACCGGGCGCTGTCGCTGGACCACCCCGCGAAGGAGGGCGCGGAGCCATTTGCGGCACACGGAGCTGTTGACCCCGGCTTCGCGCGGGTCGAGAACGTCGACGTGATCGAGCGGGCGATGCGCGGCATCGACGAGCGGGACCGGCAGGTCGTGCGATGGGCGTTCGGTGACGGGCTGCTGCAGCGGGAGATCGGCGAGCGGATCGGGGTCTCGCAGATGCAGGTCTCCCGGATCCTGAAGGCCGCCCTCGCGCGGATGGGCGACTACAGCCTCGGCCGGAAGACGGCGTGATCGCGACGGCCGACGGTCTCGTCGCCGAGAACGCCGACCGGCGCAGGGCCATCCGCCCGACCACCCCCTCGAGAGCACCTGCATCGCCCCGGGACGCATCAGCGGACCGCGAGTCACGGGCGGGCGGCCCAGCACGAATCCGGCGCATGAGCTGCCTCGGCCCGGGAAACCACGAGACGTTCAAACGATCAGAGCACCTATGAGCGGGATCACCCTGAAGAGCGCCCACCGACTGATCGAGGCTGCAGGCGCCGAGGCCGAGAAGATCGGCGTGCCGATGAACATCGCCGTCGTCGACGCCGGCGGGAACCTGACCGCATTTCACCGTCAGGACGGTGCATGGATCGGTTCGATCGCGATCAGCCAGGCCAAGGCCTACACCGCGCGGGCGTTCGACATGCCGACTGCCGATCTGCAGCCGATGGTCCAGCCGGGCCAGCCGCTCTACGGCATCGAGGCCAGCGACCCGGGCCACATCATCGCGTTCCCCGGCGGTATCCCGCTGACGCAGGGCAACGAGATCATCGGGGCGATCGGCGTGAGCGGCGGCCTCGTCGATCAGGATCAACAGGTCGCAGAAGCAGGCGCCGCGGCACTCTGAGCGTCACTCCGGCGCGCGGTCGCCGGACTTCTGGCGGTCTCGCGCCTCGGGGGCGGCGACGCGCCTGCGGCCAGGGCGAACCGGCCCGCCCCTGCTGCCGGGCGGCGGAGCATCCGAAGCGGACGCTCGCACCTTCCGGGGGGCGACTCGCAGCGATGGTGCCCCAACAGGCGATCCCTTGCGGGACGCCGGTCAGCGCAGGAAAGCGCTGCGAGGCTCGAGCCCGACAGCGATCAGTCCCACGCCCCGGTCCGTGCTGTCGGTCCTGGACAGGGGTGTTCGGCCCGACCACGTTCGAACGGGCCCGACCGCTGCGCGCGGCCCGTCGGACAAGGGCCGGCGCCCGCGGTTGTCCCCGGTGTACGGCACCGTCCACGCGGGCGAACCCCCGGGTGCGGACCTCGTACATCGGGAGCCCCCGCCCGGGGTGGGCCGCGGCGATGCTGCGGCTGTGACCGATCGACCCCCGCGCATCGTCGCTCTCGGAGGAGGCGGGTTCTCCATGGAGCCGAAGAACCCGCTCATGGACGACTACGTGCTGGAGCTCTCCGGCGCGGAGCGCCCGCGGATCTGCTTCCTCCCGACCGCCTCCGGTGACGCCGACCACTACGTCGTCCGCTTCTACCGGCGCTTCGGCGCGGGCCGCAGCGAACCGTCCCACGTGTCGCTGTTCCGCCGCGACACGAGCGCCGGTGCCGTCGAGGGCAACCTCGAGGACCACCTGCTCTCCCAGGACGTCATCTACGTCGGGGGCGGCTCGCTCAAGAGCCTCCTGGGGGCCTGGCGCGCCCACGGCCTGGACCGCACGCTGCGCCGGGCGTGGAAGCAGGGCGTCGTGCTCTGCGGCCTCTCGGCCGGCTCGCTCTGCTGGTTCGCCGACTCCGTCACCGCCTTCCACGGACCGAGCGAGCGGGTCAAGGGCCTCGGCCTGCTGCCGTTCAGCAACTGCGTCCACTACGACGGCGAGCCCGAGCGCCGGCTGGCGTACCGCAACATGGTCGCCGGCGGCGTCCGTCGCGGCTTCGGCGTCGAGGACGGCGCGGCGCTCAGCTTCGTCGGCACGGAGCTCGACGAGGTCGTGACCTCCCGGCGCGACGCCACCGCCTACGACGTGGCCGTCGGGCCGGAGGGCCAGGTCCACGAGCACCGCATGACCGCGCGCTACCTCGGGGAGGCCGGCTCGGGCGCCCGGGAGAGCGGCGACGAGCCGTCCGCGCTGCGGGCCGCCCCGGACCCGCTGCCGGCGACGGCGGACGTCGCGGGCCCGCGCGCGGACGGGGCCGTGGCGGCGTGAGCAGCGCGCCCGTCTTCTGCATGGGGGGTGGGGGCTTCACCATGGAGCCCGGGCGCCCGGAGCTCGACGCCTACATCCTGTCGCTCGCCCCGGTCCACCGGCCGCGGATCCTCTTCCTGCCGACCGCCAGCGGCGACCCGCAGGACCAGATCGTGCGCTTCGGGCGCGTCTTCGGCTCGTGGCCCTGCCGGCCGCGGATCCTGTCGCTCTTCCACCTCGAGGACGACCTCGACGAGCCGCTCGAGCACCTCGTCCTGAGCCAGGACATCATCTACGTCGGCGGCGGCTCGATGCGCAACCTGCTCGCCCTCTGGCGGGCGCACGGGGTCGCGGACCTGCTGCTCGAGGCCAACCGCCGTGGCACGGTCCTCGCCGGGCTCTCCGCCGGTGCGATGTGCTGGATGCAGGGCGGGGTGTCGAAGTCCTCGGGCCGTCCCGAGGCGATCGACGGGCTCGGCCTGATCCCCGGCTCGCTCAGCGTCCACGCGCGCCAGCAGCCCGACCGCGGCGTCGTCTACCGCGATGCCGTCGCCTCGGGGCGCCTGCCCGACGGGTGGACCGCCGACGACTACGCCGGACTGCTCTTCGTCGACGGGGTCCTCGAGGAGGCCGTCGCGTGCCGCCCCGACGCGGGCGTCGTGCAGGTGCAGCGCCGCCGCGACGGCCGGCTGGTCGAGACCCCGGTCCCCGTCCGCCGGCTCGAGCCGGTCACCTCGGAGCACGTCGAGGACGCCGTCGCCCGGCACACGGGGGAGGGCCCGGCGCCGATGGACGTCCGCGACGAGCTGCGCCTCGTCCGCCGCATCCGCGGCCGCGCCCTGGCGGGACGCCCGGCACGGGGCGCCCGCCGGGCCAGCTGAGCGGCCGGCCGGGCCGCGGCGTTGCGCCGTCGCGTTCGGAGCGGGCGCAGCCCGGCGGCGGACCCGCGGGCCCTACGCCGCGCGGGCGGCGCGGACGAGCTCGACCGCGGCCGCGATGCGGTCCCGCAGGACCTCGGGGGCCAGGGCGGCGACCACGGCCGGCGCCTGCGGGGTCTCGGCCGGGGCCGGGGTCTCGGCCGGGGCCTCGACGACCGGGATGTCGGCCTTGCCCGGCGACTCGGCGGTGGCCGCCTCGGGGGCGTCGGGGGCGTCGGCCGCGGGCTTGCGGCCGCGGCCGCCGCGGGAGCGGGACCGCGAGCGCTTCGGCTTGGGCTCCTCGGCGATCGACGGCGACTCGCCGGGGGTCGCGGCCTCGGCCGGCGCCTCGACCTCGGCGACGTCGGGGGTGTCGGCGACGGGCGCCTCGACCTCGGGCGTCTCCGTCGCCTTCCCGCCGCGGGAGCGCGTGCGCTTCTTCGGCTCCTCGGCGGGCGTCGACTCGCCGGCCGGGTCGGCGACGGGCGCCTCCTCGGGCGAGGCCTTCTTCGCGCGCTGGCGACGGGCGGGCTTGGCGGCCGCGGGCTCGGCGGCGGCCTCGGCGCCGCCGGAGCGCCGGCGCCGCGTGGCGGGCTTCGCCTCGGCGGCGGGCTCGTCGCCACCGGAGCGGGTGCGGCGCTTGGCGGCGGGCTTCTTCGTCGCCGGGGCCGCGGCGGCGTCGAGCCAGTTCTCGGCGAGCTCGACGCGCGCCCGGTCGCCGGTGCCCGTGACGACGACGGGGACGGACGTGCCGACGATGCTCTCGCGCGCGCTGATC
>WLOB01000333.1 GCA_009699505.1 Actinomycetota bacterium
CGAGGAGGTCGACCGCGCCCGCGCGTACACCGCCGGCCGCCTCGTCCTCGCGTTCGAGAACTCGGGTGCCGTGGCGCGGCAGGCCGCGAGCCAGTCCATCGTGCACGACGAGACGTTCGACGAGGATCGCACGATCGCCGAGATGGACGCGGTCACCCTCGACGAGGTCCGCGAGGTCGCCCGCGCGATCGATCCAGCGGTCGCCTCCGTCGCGTGCGTCGGACCGCACGAGGCCGGCGACTTCGACTGGGACGCCTCCTAGCGGCCACCGACCGGGTCGTCCCGCCCCGGGACGCTCGGGGCGGGGCCCGGTCCCCGTCCGGGCGCGCCCCGAGCCGCGCGCCGCGGCCCGACGGGGTCCCGCCCCTGGACGCTCGGGGCGGGGGTCCCCTCCCTACTCGCCGCCGAGCGGGGCGTTGGCGTCGCGGCCGACCTGGATCATCCGCTCGATCGGCAGCTGGGCGCGCTTGGCGACGTCGTCCGGGACCTTCACGAGGCCGGTGCCGTCGCGGAGGCAGTTGCGCAGCTTCTCGAGGGTGATCATCTTCATGTAGCCGCAGGAGGCGTTCGCGTTCGCCGGCACGAAGTCGACGTCCGGGGCGGCCATCCGCAGCGGGTGCAGCATGCCGGTCTCGGTGGCGACGATCGTCGTGCGCCGCTTGCCGTCGGCCGCGGGGCCCTTGGCCGCCTCGTCGTGGGCGAAGTCGAGCATCCCGCCCGTCGAGAGCATGTGCACGCCGGAGGAGTCGACGTCGCCCGCGGCCACGTACTCCATGGCCTGCGTCGAGCACCCGCACTCGGGGTGGATGAGGAACTCGGCGTCGGGGTGCTCGCCGCGGACGCGGTCGATGTCCGACGGGCGGATGCCGGCGTGGACGTGGCACTCGCCGTCCCACACGTGGAACGTGCCGGGTGCGTGCGGGACCTGCTTCTCGACGAACGAGCCGAGGAACATGTCCGGGCCGAAGAGGATCTCGGTGTCGGGGCCGTGCTCGGCGTAGATCCGCTCGACGACAGGCACCGCGTTGCTCGACGTGACGCAGTAGTCCGTGAGCGCCTTGACCTCCGCCGTCGTGTTGACGTACATCACGGTGATCGCGCCGGGGTGCTTCTCCTGCCAGCCCTTGAGCTGCTCCGGCGTGATGGAGTCCGCGAGCGAGCAGCCCGCGTCGACGTCGGGGATCAGGACGGTCTTCTCGGGCGACAGCACCGAGGCGGACTCCGCCATGAAGTGCACGCCGCAGAAGACGATGGTCTGCGCGTCGGTCTTGGCCGCCTCGATCGACAGGCCGAGCGAGTCGCCCACGACGTCGGCGACGTCCTGGACCTCGGGCAGCTGGTAGTTGTGGGCCAGGATCACGGCCCCCTTCTCCGCGGCGAGGGCGCGGATCTCCGCGGACAGGGCCTTCAGGTCCTGCTCGGGGAGCGCCGGGATTCCGGCGCGGACGGGGTCGTCGGCCATCGGCAGGGAGATGCTCACGAGCGGGGCTCCAGGATCAGGGAGAGGTCCAGGACGGGTGCGGAGTGGGTCAGCGCACCCGACGAGATGAAGTCTACGCCGGTCGCCGCGATGGCCCCGACGGTGGCCAGCGACACGTTGCCGGACGCCTCGAGCGGCACGCGGCCGTCGGACATCGCGACGGCCTTGCGCATGTCGGCGTGGTCCATGTTGTCCAGCAGGATGCGGAAGCGCTCGAGGCCCAGGTCCCCGGCGGTGTGCAGGGCGACCTTGACCTCGCGGAGGTCCTGGCACTCGACGACGAGCGGCAGGTCGGGCCGCAGGGCGTGCGCGGCGCGCACCGCCTCCCCGACCCCGCCGGCCATGGCGGCGTGGTTCTCCTTGATGAGGATCTCGTCGAAGAGCCCGATGCGGTGGTTGGCCCCGCCGCCGGTGAGGACGGCCCGCTTCTCGAGCAGCCGCATGCCGGGGGTGGTCTTGCGGGTGTCGAGGATGACGGCCCGGGTCCCCTGGACGGCGTCGGCGTAGCGGCGGGTCATCGTCGCGACGCCGGAGAGCCGGCCGACGATGTTCAGGGCCGTGCGCTCGGCGGCCAGGATCGACCGGGCCGGGCCCTCGGCGGCGAGCACGGGGCCGTCCTCGCGCCACACGCCCTCCTCGACGAGCGGCTCGTACGTGACCGTCGGGTCGACCGCCCGGAGCACGCGCTCGAACGCGTCGAGCCCGGCGATCACGCCGGGCGCCTTCTGCCGGACGGTCGCCCGACCCTGCAGGTCCTCCGGCACCGTGGCCTGCGCGGTGACGTCCCCGGCGTCGCCGAGGTCCTCGGCGAGCGCGCGCTCGATCAGATCGTCGAGCGCGGTCGTCGTGTCGAGCGTCACCATCGTCCTCCGAGGATAGGCCGGGAGGCCGACCGACCGGTCCCCGACGGGCGGGGCGCCCGCGGCGCCGTCCAGGCGGCTGCGCCGACGCCGACGCTCCGGGCGGGGCCCGCGCGGTCTTCACGGGTGCCCCGAGCCGCGCCGCAGTCCGACGCGGCCGGACCCGAGACGCTCGGGGCGGGGCCCGTGCGGTCTTCCTAGAGGCCCATGACCTTGGCGATGATGTTGCGCTGGATGTCGTTCGTGCCGCCGAAGGTGGTGGCGACGAGCGAGTGGGCGACCTGGCGGGCGATGGGGTACTCCGTCGCGTAGCCGTAGCCGCCGTGGATCTTGAACGAGGCGTTGACGGCCCGCTCGGCGGTCTCGGTGGCCCAGACCTTGGCCATCGACGCCTCCTTCGGGAACATCGCGGTGGGATCGCGGTCGACGTCGGCGGCGACCTTGTAGATCAGCAGGTGCGCGAGCTCGATCTCGGTGGCCATGTCGACCAGGCGGTGCTGCTGCACCTGGAACGAGCTGATGGACCGGCCGAACTGCTTGCGGTCCTTGCCGTAGGTCAGCGCCTCGTCGAGGGCGAGCTTCGCCTGGCCGAGCGCGATGCCGCCGATGATCAGGCGCTCGACGTTCAGGCCGGCCATGAGCTGGATCCAGCCGTTGCCGGCCTGGCCGAGCAGCGCGTCGTCGGCCGCGAAGACGTCGTCCATGTAGACGTAGTTGACCTCGCGGTACCCGTTGATCGTCTCGATGCCGTCGACGCGGACGCCGTCGGCCTTCGGGTCGATCCAGATCATGCAGAGGCCCTCGTGCTTCGCGCCGTCCGAGGACTTGTCGCGGCAGACGATGAGGATGCGGTCGGCGATGTGGGCGTTCGAGATCCACACCTTGACGCCGTTGAGCTTCCAGCCGCCGTCGACCTTCTCGGCGGTGGTGGTCAGCGCCGCCACGTCCGAGCCGGCCTCGGGCTCGGACATGGCGATGGCCTCGACGCCGCCGGAGGCGATGTTGCCCAGGACGAGCTGCTTCTGCTCGGGGGTGCCGAACTTCTGCGTGGCGCCGGCGACGATGAGCGACACGGGGTACGCCCCGATCGGCGCCTGGCGGCGGGTCATCTCCTCGAGCAGGATCATCTCCTCGACGATGCCGGCGCCGGCACCGCCGAACTCCTCCTCGATGCTCGGCGCGAGGAGCCCCGAGGAGCCGAGGGTCTTCGCGAGGTCGAAGCTGTGGTGGGTCGCGTGCCCGTCCGTCAGCTTCTCGAGCTGCTCCGACGTGCCGGCCTCGCGCTTGAAGGTCTCGCGCAGGGCGTCGCGGTAGGCCTGCTGCTCGTCGGTGAAGGTGAAGTCGATGGCCATCGGAGGGCTCCCGGGGGTCGTGGGCACCACGCGGACGGACGTGTCTCGCGTAGGAGGTGCCACATCCTACTCGGTGCCTGGCTGGCTGGCCAACCGGTACCGTCGCGGGCCCGAGGCGCCGGCCGCCCCGTCGCCCCGCCGCGACGCGCGGGCGGGGGCCCCGCGAGGACGGCCTATCGGAGCTGACGGTCCCCGGTGCGCAGGTTGACGCCCTTCGGGCAGTACCTGCTGGAGCTGTACGTCCCGCCCTGTCGGCGCCACGCGCCGTAGTAGGTCCGGCCGTTCTGGCACCGGATCACGACGCGGTACTCCGTGCCCGCCGCCTTCGCGGTGCAGTAGGCGATGAGGTGGTCGCCGCCGCGGTTGTAGAGGTCGCAGTGACGGTAGGACGGGATGGCGCTCGCGGCCGACGTCACCCCGAAGAACGAGGCGGCGGCGAGGGTGGCGATCGCGCCGGTGCGGCGTGCGGTGGCGTGCATCGCCGGAGTCAACCACGATCGCGGCCGTCCGGTGCGCAGCACCGGGTCCCGGCCGCGGCTCCGCGCCCGGCCCCGGCGTCCTACTCCGCGTCGGGCGTGCCCACCGCGGCCTCGGCCTGCCCCGCCTGCTGCAGGAGCCACGCGCGGACGAACTCGTCGAGGGCGCCGTCGAGGACGAGCTGGACGTTGCCCGTCTCCACGCCCGTCCGCAGGTCCTTGACCATCGTGTAGGGGTTCAGGACGTAGGAGCGGATCTGGGAGCCCCAGCCGACGTCCTGGGACTCGCCCTTCTCCTTCGCGATCTCCTCGGCCCGCTCGCGCTCGGCCTGCTCGACGATCTTGCCGTAGAGCATCTTCATCGCCATGACCTTGTTCGCGGTCTGCGAGCGCTCCTGCTGGCAGGCGACGACGATGCCGGTCGGCAGGTGCGTCAGGCGCACGGCGGAGTCGGTCTTGTTGACGTGCTGGCCGCCGGCACCGGATGCGCGGTACGTGTCGACGCGGAGGTCCTCGTCGCGGATCTCGATGTCGCCGATCTCGTCGACGACCGGCGCCACCTCGAGGCCGGCGAACGCGGTCTGGCGGCGGCCCTGCGAGTCGTACGGCGAGATGCGGACGAGGCGGTGGACGCCGCGCTCGGCGCCGAAGAGCCCGTAGGCGTGGTCGCCGGAGGCCTGGAAGGTGGCGGACTTGATGCCGGCCTGCTCCCCGGCGGACGCCTCGAGCAGCTCGACCTTGAAGCCGCGGCTCTCGGCCCAGCTCATCTCCATGCGCAGGACCATCTCGGCCCAGTCCTGCGCGTCGGTGCCGCCCGCGCCGGCGTTGATGGTGATCAGCGCGTC
>WLOB01000334.1 GCA_009699505.1 Actinomycetota bacterium
CAGGTCGTATAGATTCGGCCGCGGCCCGCGTCCCACGCCCCGAAGGTACCCCTGCGCATGTCCCTGGACCGTCAGAGCATCGAGAAGCGCGACTTCCCCATCTCCCGCCGCGGCTACGAGACCGTCGCCGTCGACGAGCACCTCGCCCGCCTCGCCGCCGAGATCGAGGCGCTGCAGGCCGCCACGCCCGCCCCCGAGGTCGCGACGTCGCTGGCGTCGAGCGCCTCCGAGCGGATCCGCGGGATCGTCGAGGCCGCCGAGGCCACCGCCGCCGAGATCGAGCGGACCGCCGGCGAGGAGGCCGCGGCCGTCCGCGCGTCCGCCGCCGCCGACGCCGCCGCGACCCGCGAGGCCGCGTCCTCCGAGGCCCAGGCGCACGTCGCGGCCGTGCAGGAGGCCACGAGCACGATGCTCGACCGCATCGGCGCGCTCGAGCAGACCGTCTCCGGGCTGCTCACGAACGTCCGCTCCTCCGCGGGCGGCATCGGGGCGGACCTCGCCACCCTGCACGCCCAGGTCGTCGAGGTCGGCGGGCTCGGGTCCGGCGCGTCGACCCGCGAGACGGCCGGCGTCCTCGGCGAGCCGGCGCCGGTCGCGTCGAGCGGCCCCGTCGCCCCGGCCGAGCCCGTCACGGCCCCGCCCGTCGCGGCGCCGCTGCCGTCCGAGCCCGTGGCCGAGCCGGCCCCGCAACCCGCGGGCTCGACCCCGGAGGACGCCGTGGGGGCGCCCGAGACCCTGGACGGGGAGCTCGTGGGCACCACGGAGCCCGTCGCCCCGGAGCTCCCGCTCTCCGGCGTGCCGGCGCAGCGCAGCACGGACGTCGCGGGTGCCCGGATGGTCGCGCTGAACCTCGTGCTCGACGGCGTGCCGCGCGACGAGATCGAGGCGCACCTGCAGGAGCGCTATGCGCTCGAGGACCAGGCGTCGCTCCTCGACGAGCTCTACGCGAAGCAGGGCGGCTGACCCCGCCCCTCCCCGGGAGCTCCCGGGATTGGTTTGCGGCACCTCCCCGACAGGTAGTTGCGGGAGGGAGGACCGAGCGCACCCCGGCGCCCGGTCCACGCGAACGAAGGAGTCCCCATGGCCGCGCTCAGCGTCGACACCGAGAACGACGCCCCCGTCGAGCTGTACTTCGAGGACCACGGTCCCCGCGACGGCGCCCCCGTCGTCCTCATCCACGGCTGGCCGCTGTCCGGCCGCTCGTGGGAGGCGCAGGTCCCCGCGCTCGTCGCCGCCGGCCACCGCGTCGTGACGTACGACCGTCGCGGCTTCGGCGCCTCGTCGCAGCCGTGGGAGGGCTACGACTACGACCGCTTCGCCGCGGACCTCGACGCCCTGCTGCAGCACCTCGACCTGACGGGCGTCACGCTCGTCGGCTTCTCCATGGGTGGCGGCGAGGTCGTCCGCTACATCTCGACGTACGGGACCGGGCGGATCGCCAAGGCCGTCCTGGCCGCCGCCGTCCCGCCGTACCTCCACAAGAACGACGAGAACCCCGACGGCGGGCTCGACGACGCCACGATCGCGTCCTTCCAGGACGGCATCACGAGCGACCGCCTCGCGTTCCTCGAGGGCTTCACGACGCAGTTCTTCCAGGCGGGCGACCGGACGGACCTGATCTCGGAGGACCAGCGCCTCTACGCGAAGCAGATCGCCGCGTTCGCGTCGCCGAAGGGCACGCTGGACTGCGTGACCGCCTTCGGCCGGACCGACTTCCGCGGCGACGTCGCGAAGATCACCGTGCCGACGCTCGTGATCCACGGCGACGCCGACGCGATCGTCCCGTTCGAGGTCTCGGGCAAGCGCTCCGCCGAGGCGATCGAGGGCGCCACGCTGCACGTCGTCGCGGGCGGCCCGCACGCAATCAACGCCACGCACGCCGAGGAGTTCAACGAGGTCCTGCTCGGCTTCCTGAAGGGCTGAGCCGCCGCGGTGCGGGGCCCCGGCGACCCGCGGTAGCGTGCGGGCATGAGCACCCCCGCACCCGGCGCCTCCCGCGAGCACGACGTCGTCGTCTTCGGCGCCACCGGCTTCGTCGGCCGCCTCACCGCCGCGTACCTCGCCGAGCACGCGCCGTCGGGCACGAGGATCGCCCTGGCGGGCCGCTCGCGGTCCAAGCTGCAGACCGTCCGGTCCGAGCTGCCCGCGGCGGCCGCCGACTGGCCGCTGGTCGAGGCCGACTCGTTCGACACGGAGGCGCTGAACGCCCTCGCGCGCTCGACGAAGGTCGTCCTGACCACCGTCGGGCCCTACGCCCGGTACGGGCTGCCGCTCGTGGCCGCCTGCGCCGAGGCGGGGACGCACTACGCGGACCTCACCGGCGAGACGCTCTTCATGCGCCGGTCCATCGACGCCTCCGACGCCGTCGCGCAGGCGAGCGGCGCGCGGATCGTCCACACCTGCGGCTTCGACTCGATCCCGTCGGACCTGGGCGTCCTCGCGCTGCACGAGGCGGTCGCCGAGGCCGGCGCGGGCGAGCTGACGGAGACCACCCTCGTCGTGGTCGGCGTCGGCGGCGGGGTCAGCGGCGGCACGATCGACTCGCTCCGCGGGCAGCTCGACGAGGGCAAGGACGACAAGGCCGTCCGGCGCCTCGCCGCCGATCCGTACGCGCTGTCGCCCGACCGCTCCGCCGACCCGAAGGGCCGCGACGAGCGCGACCCCGTCGGCGTCAGCCGGGACCCCGAGACCGGGGCGTTCCTCGCGCCGTTCGTCATGGGGCTCGTCAACACCCGCGTCGTGCGGCGGTCCAACGCGCTCACGGGCTACGCCTACGGGCGAGGGCTGCGGTACCGCGAGCTCATGCGCGGCGGCTCCGGCCCGCTCGGCGCCGTGAAGGCCGCGTCCATCGTCGCGGGGCTCGCCGGCCTCGTCGGCGGCATGTCGTTCGGGCCGACCCGCAAGGTCCTCGACCGCGTGCTGCCCGCCCCGGGCGACGGACCGTCGGAGGAGCAGCGCGAGAAGGGCTTCTTCCGCATCGACGTCACGACGCGTACGTCGACGGGTCGGCGGTTCCGCTGCCGCATCGCCGCGAAGGGCGACCCGGGCTACAAGGCCACGGCCGTGATGCTCGGCGAGGCCGGGCTGTGCCTCGCGCACGACGGAGACCGGCTGCCCGACGTCGCGGGCGTGCTGACGCCCGCCACCGCGATGGGAGGCGTGCTGACCGACCGCCTGCGCGCGGCCGGGCACAGCTACGACGTGTCCGAGCTCTGAGCCTGGATCCACCGATTCTCGGGTCGTCTCGACGCCGATGGCTGTCGCGTGGCCCGATCAGACACGATCGAATGGTCTCCGACCGTCCTCACGTGTCGGATCGACCCACACTCGGCCCTCGAAGCCGAGACACCGCCGACCATCGGTGGATCCAGGCTCAGGCCGACGTCCCGTCCCACCGGGCCGTTCCGGTCGGTGTGGCAGGCTCGACCCATGAGCTCGAGCACGCCCCAGCGTCCCGTCGAATCCGGCTTCGAGGCGGCGACGACCGCCGCCGAGGTCCTCGAGGGGATCGACCTGTCCGGTCGTCTCGCGGTCGTCACCGGCGGCTACTCGGGGCTCGGCCTCGAGACGGTCCGGGCGCTCGTCGGCGCCGGGGCGCACGTCGTGGTCCCGGCCCGGCGGGTCGAGCACGCGGTCTCCGAGCTGTCGAACGTCGCCCCGACGACGACGGTCTCCGCCGCCGGCGCGGTCGCCCCGGTCGACGCGGCGATCGAGGTCGACGAGCTCGACCTCTCCGACCTCGGCGGCGTCGAGGCGTTCGCCGGGCGGTTCCTGGCGACGGACCGGTCGATCGACCTGCTGATCAACGACGCCGCGGTCATGGCCAACCCCGAGACGCGGGTCGGCCCGGGCTGGGAGTCGCAGTTCGCGACGAACCACCTGGGCCACTTCGCGCTCGCCGCGCGGCTGTGGCCCGCGCTCGTCGCCGGGGACGGGGCGCGCGTCGTCGCCCTCTCCTCGTCGGGCCACAAGATCTCGGGGATCCGCTGGGACGACGTGATGTTCGAGCGGGACTACGACAAGTGGCAGGCCTACGGGCAGGCGAAGACCGCCAACGCGCTCTTCGCGCTGCACCTTGACCGGCTCGGCCGGGACCACGGCGTCCGCGCGTTCTCCGCGCACCCGGGCGGCATCCTGACGCCGCTGCAGCGTCACCTGGGCCGCGAGGAGATGATGGAGCGCGGCTGGGTCGACGCGGACGGCAACGCGATCATGGACTTCAAGACGCCGGAGGCCGGCGCGGCGACGGCGACCTGGGCGGCGACGTCGCCGCAGCTCGACGGCCTGGGCGGCGTCTACTGCGAGGACTGCGACGTCGCGGAGCAGCGCGAGCCCGGTGACGAGGCCACGCGCTACAGCGGCGTCGAGGCGCACGCGACGGACCCGGAGCAGGCCGAGCGCCTCTGGACGCTGTCGGCCGAGCTGACGGGCGTGGACCTGCCCGCCTGACACTCGACGGGGGCGGGGCCCGGTCCCCATCCGGGTGCGCCGAGCCGCGTCGACGTCCAACGCGGTCCGGTCCGAGACGCTCGGGGCGGGGCCCGGTCCCTTCCCGGGTGCGCCGAGCCCTGCCGTCTCCTGGGAGGCGGGGCCCGAGACGCTCGGGGCGGGGCCCGGTCCCCTTCCCCCTCTCAGCCCTCGATGGCCTCGGAGGCCTCCATCCAGGCGGCCTCGAGCTCCTCGCGCTCCGTGGCCAGGGCGGCCTGGCGCTCGCCGATCTCCCGGAGCTTCCCGGGGTCCGTCGCGGCGGCCGCCATCTCCTCGTAGAGGGCGGCCTCGGCCTCGCCGAGCTTCTCGATCTGGCGCTCCATCCGGGCGACCTCCTTGCGGGCGTCGCGCAGCGCGCCGCCCGTCAGGGCCGCGGCCTTCGGCTTCGCGGTCGGGGTGCCCGAGCCGCTCTCGGCGGAGCGGTCCGCGGCGTCGGCGGTCTCGGCGGCGTGGCGCAGCCGGAGGTACTCGTCGATGCCGCCCGGCAGGTGCCGGACGCCGCCGTCG
>WLOB01000335.1 GCA_009699505.1 Actinomycetota bacterium
CGCCGCGCCGTGCGGCCCGGTCAGTGCGCCCGCGCCGCCGCCGTCGTGGCGACCGTCGCCCCGGCGTCGCGCAGCTCCTGCAGCGCCCGCTCCCCGTCGCCCGGCTGCACGTCGACCGCCGCCACGGCGTCCGTGACCACCACGGTCGGCAGCCCGCCCTGGAGCGCGTCGAGCGCGGTGGCCCGCACGCAGTAGTCCGTGGCCAGGCCGCAGACGACGGCCCGCCGGACCCCGGCGTCCCGCAGCCGCTGCAGGAGGCCGGTCCCGTCGAACGCGGAGTAGGCGTCCCGCTCGACGTCCGTGCCCTTGTCGAGCGTCGTCGCGCCGCGCAGGTCCAGGGCGGGGTGCAGCTCGGCGCCGCGGGTGCCGTCGACGCAGTGCGGGGGCCACGGGCCGCCGCGCTCCGCGAAGGACACGTGTCCGCCGGGGTGGCGGTCCCGCGACGCGACGACGGTGGCGCCGGCCTCGCGGGCGCGGTCCAGCAGCCGGCCGATCGGGGCCAGCACGCGGTCGCCGTCGGGGACCCCGAGCGCGCCGCCGGGGAGGAAGTCGTGCTGGACGTCGACCACGAGGAGCGCGTCCTCGGGCCCCAGGAGCAGCTCGCCCGAGAGGGACGAGCGGAGCTCCCGCAGCGCCCGCGAGCGGCGGACGGGCGCGGGCACGTCGCCCGCACGGTCCAGCTCGGCCGCGGCGCGGGCCCGGGCCGCCGCCAGGTCCAGGGCGCCCGGGACCGCGACGCCGTGCCGCACGACGGGGTGCAGCAGCGGCTCGCCGGGCGTCGCCTCGTGCGAGAGGTGGATCTCGAGCTCCGTCGCGTCGCCGGTGCCGCGGCGGGCGAGTCCGTGGACGCCCGGGTCGGTCTCCTTGCCGGGGGACCGCTTCATCACGTACCGGCGGGCGGGGTCGGTCTCGTCGTGCTGGGCGCAGAGCTTGTAGACGCCGCCGAGCGGGTCGCCCGCGCGCAGCCGGGTGCCGAGCCCGAAGTCGTCCGCGGGCACGCCGGCCCGCACGAGCGCGCCGATCGCCTCGGCGTCGAGGTCGCCCGAGAGCATGATCCGCGTCTCGCCGAAGCCCGCCGCGTCGAGCTGGGCCCGCGCGTCGCGCGCCCCCCGGGCGAGGTCGCCCGAGTCGATGCGGATCCCCCGCAGCGGGCTGCCCGTGCGCCGCGACGCGGCCATCGCCCGCTCGATCCCGCGGGTCGTGTCGTACGTGTCGACGAGGACGGCCGTGCCCTCGGGGTGGTCGCCCAGCGCGTCGGCGAAGGCGTCCTCCTCGTGGTCCTCGCCGCGGGCCATCACCGCGTGGTGGGCCATCGTGCCGACGGTCGGGATGCCGTGCAGCAGCCCGGCGAGCGGCAGCGCCGTCCCGGAGAACCCGGCGACCCACGCCGCCCGGGCGGTCGCGGGGCCGGCCGCGGGCCCGTCGAGCCGGCGCAGCGAGAAGTCGTACACCGGGCGGCCCGCCGCACCGCGCACCGCGTCCGCGGCGACCGTCGCCACGCGGGTGCCGTAGTTCAGCGCCGCGAGCACCATCGGCTCGACGAGGGTGGCCTGCACCCGCGGCGCCGTCACCCGCAGCAGCGGCACGCCGGCCGGCAGGCAGGTGCCCTCCGGGACCGCCCACACCGTGCCCGTGAACCGCAGGCCCTCCAGGGCGTCGACCAGCGCGTCGGAGAAGCGGCCGTCCGCGCGCAGCCACGCCAGCTCCTCCGGGGTGGCCCGCAGCGCGAGCAGCCCCTCGACGACCTCCTGGACGCCGGCGATCATCACCCACGGACGGCCGGGTGGCAGGCGCCGGATCGTGACCTCGAACGAGACGAGGTCGTCGCGGTCGTGGCGGACGAACGTGTCCGCCATCGTCAGGGTGTAGAGGTCGGTGGTGAGGACGCTCACGGGGCCACCTGGGGGGAGTCGGTTCGCGCAGCGGGGACGACGGCGACGCGGCACCTCGCCGCTCGTCCGCTACCCTTCCGCTCGAAGGGCAGTATCCCGCAAGCGACGTCGCCGTCATCACGGCCCTCAGGGGCCCGGTGCGTCCACCCCTGCGGTGGGAGAGACCTTCGGCCCATTCCACCCCGCGGTCGGAGACTCCATGACCCTTCCTGCACCCCTGCTCGCCGCGTCGGGCTCGTCCGAGAGCACCGGCTCCGACGTCTCGATCGTCGTCTGGCTGCTGTTCACGGCGTTCATCGTCGCGATGCTCATCCTCGACCTCGTCGTCCACCGCCACAGCGAGGGCGACGACGAGGAGCACGCCCACGTCCCGCCGTTCAAGCAGAGCGTGATCTGGTCCATCGGCTGGACGGTGCTGGCGCTCGCCTTCACCGCCCTGATCCCGGTGGTCCACGACGGCTTCGGCGGCAAGGAGGCCGGCGAGTTCGTCACGGGCTACGTCATCGAGCGCAGCCTGTCGCTGGACAACCTCTTCGTCTTCACGATCCTGTTCAGCTTCTTCAGCGTGCCGATCTACGCGCAGCGGAAGGTGCTCTTCTACGGCATCGTCGGCGCGATCGTGCTGCGCGCGATCTTCATCCTGGTCGGCGGCGCGCTGCTGAACACGTTCCACTGGATGATCTACGTCTTCGGCGCGTTCCTCGTCATCACCGCCATCCGCATGGCGACGCACAGCGACGAGGAGGTCGACCCGAGCAAGAACCCCGTCCTCAAGGCGATCCGCAAGGTGATCCCGATGAGCGACGAGTACGAGGGCTCGAAGATCTTCACGAAGCAGAACGGCAAGCGCATCGGCACGCCGATGCTGGCCGCGCTGGCGATGGTCGCGACGTTCGACGTGATCTTCGCGATCGACTCGATCCCGGCCATCTTCGCCGTGACCCGCGAGACGTTCATCGTCTTCGCCGCCAACGCGTTCGCGCTGCTCGGCCTGACGTCGCTGTTCTTCCTGATCGCCGGCCTGCTCGAGCGCTTCCACTACCTCAACTACGGCCTCGCGTTCATCCTCGGCTTCGTCGGCATCAAGATGCTGATCACCGACATCTGGCACATGCCGATCTACATCTCGCTCATCGTGATCATCGGCACCCTGCTCGTCTCGGCCTGGGCCTCCCTGAAGTGGCCGAAGGACGAGGGCGACGGCACCGACGGCGACGGTCCCGGCGGCACCGCGCACACCCCGGCGGCGGCGCCCGTCAGCTGAGGTCGGGCGGCCCGCCGGTCGCCCACCCAGCGGTCCCGGCGGGGCGGTCGATCGGCCGCCCCGCCGTCGTTCCGGCCGGGGAGCCGGCCCGCCGGGCCGGCCGCGCCGCCGCCGACGGCCGCTAGCCTGCCGCGGGTGCCCGCGCCCCTCGTCACCGTCGTCGTGCCCACGCGCGACCGGGCCGTCCGCCTCGCGCGGCTGCTCGAGGCGCTGCGGAGGCAGACGCTGGACCCGGAGGCGTTCGAGGTCGTCGTGTTCGACGACGCCTCGACGGACCCCGGGGTGCGGCGCGTCCTGGACGCCGTCGCGGCCGAGGGCGTGCTGGACCTGCGCGTCCTGCGCGGGACCTCGTCGGCCGGGCCCGCCGTCGCGCGCAACCGGGCGTGGCGGGCGGGCGGCGCGCCGCTCGTGGCGTTCGTCGACGACGACTGCGTCCCGGGCCGGCGCTGGCTCGAGGCGCTGCGGGACGCGTGGTCGGCGGCCGCGCTCGCCGACCCGGACCTCGCGGTGGTGCAGGGGCCCGTCGACCCCGACCCGGCGGAGTACCCGCACGACTTCGGCCCGTTCTCGACGACGCTCTGGGTCCGGGAGGCCTCGCCGCGGTTCGAGACCGCCAACATCGCCTACCCGCGCGCCCTGCTCGAGCGCCTCGGCGGCTTCGACGAGCGGCTCGTCGTCGCGGGCGAGGACACCGACCTGGGCTGGCGCGCGGTCGAGGCCGGCGCGACGGTCGTCTGGGCGGGCGACGCGCAGGTCCACCACGGCGTCGTGCAGCAGGGGCCGTGGGGTCGGCTGGCCAAGGGCTGGCGCTGGCGCTACGTCCCCGCCGTCTTCGCCCGGCACCCCGGCCTGCGCCGCGAGCTCGAGCTCGGGGTGTTCTGGGGGCCGCCGCACCTCTGGCTCTTCGGCGGGCTGCTCGCCGTGGCGCTCCGGCGGCGTCGCGGGGTCGGCTGGTCCCTGCTGCGCTGGTGGCTGGGCGGGCCGTACCTCCGGCGCCTGACGCACTACCGCACGGGCCCGGCCCTGGCCCCGTACCGGCTGGCCTGCGACCTCGTCGAGGTCGCGGCGATCGGCACGGGCGCCGTCCGCCACCGCGTCCCCATGATCTGAGCAGGGTCGCGGGGCCGCCGGGCCGCCCGACGTGTCCCCGGCGGGTCCGGGCGAGGCCCGACGCGGCTCGGCGGGCGCCCACGCGCCCGGGGCACCCGCGCCGCCGCGCTAGGGTCCGCCGATGCCCGACGCCACGGCGCTCGCCGACCGGGGGATCGCGCTCGTCCGCGCCGACAACCCCGGCCCGAAGACCCTCACGGGCACGAACACCTGGCTCCTGCAGCACGAGGGCCGCACGTGGGTCGTCGACCCGGGGCCCGACCTGCCCGAGCACCTCGACGCGGTCGCCGCCGCGGCCGCGGAGCGCGGCGGCGTCGCCGGGATCGCCCTGACCCATCGCCACGACGACCACGCCGACGGCGTCCTCGGCCTGCTGGAGCGGGTCGGTCCGGTGGCCGTCGCGACCAGCACGGGCTGGCTGCCCGACGGCGCGCCGGCCGGGTCGACGGCGACGACGGTGGGGGAGGGCGACGCGTTCGGGCCCTTCGCCGTCGTCCGCACGCCCGGGCACGCCGCGGACCACGTCGTCTTCGTCACGGGCGACGCGGCGTTCGTCGGCGACACCGTCCTGGGCGAGGGCAGCGTCCTCCTCGTCCCGCACGAGCACGCGCTGCGCGGCTACCTCGACGCGCTGACCCGGCTGCGGGCACGCGGCCTCGCGATCCTCCTGCCCGGCCACGGGCCCGTCGTGCTGGACGCCGACGCGAAGCTCGACGAGTACGTCGC
>WLOB01000336.1 GCA_009699505.1 Actinomycetota bacterium
CGCCGCACCGCGCTCCGGCGTCCGGCGCGCCCGGGAGGCCGCGGCCCGCGTCGCCGGCGCGCTGCCGCCGACGGCGTGGATCCGCATCGCGCTCGTGGCGATGGCCGTCATCGACGCGGTCCTCGTGTTCTCCGGCGGCCTCGAGCGGCCGAACCGCGCCCTGAACGCCGCGGTGCCCGCGGCCGAGCTGCCCCGCCTGCAGTTCGTGCAGTTCGGCTACGCGTCCATGGGCTACGGCGACGTCTTCGTCGCGGGCGTCCTGGGCGCGCTGCTGGCCGCGGAGGGCGTGCGCCGGCGCACCCAGGCCCTCGCCGCGCTCGTCACCTTCGGTCTGTCGCTCGTCTTCGACCTGCTGTTCTGGGTCGTCGACGTCCTGCCCGCCACGGTGCCCGTCGCCGTCGCGCTCCTGCTCTTCGGCGGGCTGCGCGGGCCGGCCGCGCCCCGCCGGGCGACCGACGCGCCGGACCGGGCCCCGCCGCGGGCGGTTTGACGGCGGATCGCGTGGGTAAGAGCGCGGCGCCCCGGCCGCGGACCCGTCCCGCGGAGGCGCCCGCAGGGTGCGCCGGACGCCCGCTCCGTGCTCGACCAGCCCTCGCCGTCCACCTCCGGAGCGCCCGTGGCCGGTCCTCCGGTCGACGGTGTGCTCGGGGCGATCGGGCGCACCCCGCTCGTCGCGCTGCGGGCCTACCCCGAGCGCGGGGACGTCCGCCTCTTCGGCAAGCTCGAGGCGAGCAACCCCGGCGGCAGCGCGAAGGACCGTCCCGCCGCCCGGATGATCCAGGACGCCTGGGACCGCGGCCTGCTCGCGCCCGGGGCCACCGTCGTGGAGTCGAGCTCGGGCAACATGGGCGTCGGGCTGGCCCAGGCCTGCCGGTCCCGCGGCCTCGCGTTCGTCTGCGTCGTCGACGCCCGGACGAACCGCGCCAACGTCCTCGCGATGCGGGCGCTGGGGGCCGACGTGCGCGTCGTGACCCGCCCCGACCCAGTCACGGGTGACCTGCTCGCCGCACGGCTGGCGCTCGTGGCCGAGATCGTCGCGACGACGCCCGGCGCCTTCCGCACGGACCAGTACCGCAACCCGAGCAACGCCCTCGCCCACCGGGACGGGACGATGCGCGAGATCGTCGAGGCGCTCGACGGACGGATCGACCGGCTCCTCGTCGCCACGAGCACGACCGGGACGCTCCGCGGGTGCGTCGACGCGCTGCACGCGCACGGGCTGCACGACACGCAGGTCGTGGCCGTCGACGCGCAGGGCAGCGCGCTCTTCGGCGGCACCCGCGGACCGCGGCTGCTGCCCGGGTTCGGCGCCGGCGTCGCCACCGCCCTGTCGGAGAGCGCGGAGTACGACCGCCTCGTCCGCGTGTCCGACCTGGACTGCGTCATCGGCTGCCGTCGCCTCGCGCTCCGGGAGGGCGTCCTCGCCGGCGCCTCGTCCGGCGGGGTCCTCACGGCCTTCGACCGCCTCGCGGACGACCTCCCCCCGGGCGCGCGGTGCGCGGCGATCCTGCCCGACGGCGGCTCCCGCTACCTCGAGACGGTCTACGACGACGACTGGGTGCAGCGGGAGCTCGACTGCGACCCCGCCCGCCTCGCCGACCTCGTCGCCGGGGGCCCCGCGCTCCCGGTGGCCTGAGCCGCGATGGCGCCGCCCCCCGCCGCGTCCCCGCGATCCGGCCGGCCGCTCCGCGTGGCGCTCGTGGGCCTCGGGCCGAAGGGGCTCTTCGCGCTCGAGCGGCTGCTGGACCGGGTCGGCGACGCCCCGGTCGACGTCGTGGCGTACGAGCCGCACCCGACGCCGGGCGCCGGTCCGGTCTACGACCCCGCGCAGCCCGACTGGCTGCGGATGAACAACGCGGCGCGGCACGTCGACCTCTGGTGGCCGGGCAACGCGACGGTCCCCGCGGCGGAGCGCCGGTCGTTCGTCGCCTGGGACGGGGGACGGCACGGGGGCGGCGACGCGTTCGTCCCGCGCGCCGTCGTCGGCCGGTACCTCGCGGACGGGCTCGCGACGCTGCTCCGGCACGCCGGTCCCGTGACGACCGTCCGCGTCGTGCGCGCCCGCGTCGGGCAGGTCGTCCCGGCCGGCGCGGGGTGGCGGGTCGTCGCGGAGGACGGTGCGGGCGCCGTCCACGACGAGGTGCTGCTCGCGACGGGGCACGCACGCCCGCGCGACCCGCGCGATCCCGGACTCGCCGGCCTGCCCGTCCCCGTCGTGCCGGCGGTCTTCCCCGTCGGCGACCGGCTCGGCGGGGACGCGGTGCCGGACGGGGCGGTCGTCGCCCTGCGCGGCTTCGCGCTCACCGCGATCGACGCCGCGCTGGCGCTCACGGAGGGGCGCGGCGGGCGCTTCGTGCCCGGCACGGGCCGGCGCCTGCGCTACGTGGCCGGTGCGGACGGCGTGGGGGCGCTCGTGCCGTTCTCCCGCACCGGCCTGCCGATGGTCGCCAAGCCCGACCCGGCGCCGCACCCCGGCACGGAGGCGCTCGACGTCGTCGGGGAGACGGGTCGGGAGCTCGTCGCGAGTCTCCCGGGACGGTCCGTGGACGCGGTCGACGGCCTGCGCGCCGCCGTGGCGGCGACCGCGACGGCGGCGCTCCTGGCCGTGGGCGCCCCGGGCGACCCCGCGATGGTCGCCGTGCACCCGGCCGTCGCGCCCGCGGGGCCGGCGACCCCGACGCCCGTCCGCACCGCCGGGGGCGCCACGGCGGCGCGGCTCGCCGCCTCGCTCGACGTCGCCGTCGGGCTGCGGCCGCCCGGCGCCGACTGGGCGCTCGGCCACGCCTGGCGCGCGCTGTACCCCGCCGTGGTCGACCGCTTCGGCGGCACGGCGCTCGACGCCGCGGGCTGGGTCGCGTTCCGTGCGCTCGCCGCGGACCTCGAGCGCATCGCCTTCGGCCCGTCCGCGGAGAACGTGGCCAAGGTGCTCGCGCTCGCCGAGGCCGGCGTCCTCGACCTGGACCACGTCGACGGGGCGCTCCTGACCCGGGCGGCGGGCGACGTCGTGGTGCGCTCGGGCGCCGGCGAGCGGCGGGTGGACGTCGTCGTCGACGCGGTCCTGCCCGGCCCGGGCGTCCCGCCGGGCGACGACGGACCACTCGCGGGCCTCGTCGCGACGGGCGCGGCGCACCGGCCGCCCGGGCGGCGGGGCGTCGACGTGGACGCCGCCGGCGGCTGCCGCGACGCGGCCGGTCGGCCCGTGCCCGGCCTCTCGGTGGTCGGCCGGCCCACGGAGGACGTCGTCGTCGGGCACGACACCCTGAGCCGCACGCTGCACCGGCAGGCCGACGGGTGGGCGCGACGCGTGGCCGCCCGGGCCCGCGAGCACGCCACCCTCCCGCCCGCCGGCCCTGAGGCCACGCGCACCCCCGTCGGAGATCCCGCATGAGCACGACCGTCCCCGACCGCACCGACCTCCGCGACGGCTGCCACGGCCCCTCCCCGCTGACCGGGCGGATCGAGCCGTGGCTGGCCGACGTGGCCGGCCGGCCCGGCGACGTGGCGTCCTGGCTGGACCGCCACGGCTCCCCGCTGAACGTCCTGGAGCCGGGCCCCATGGGCCGCAACGCCGCGGAGCTCCGGGACGCCGCGGCCGCGCACGGCCTGACGCTCGGGGTCTACTTCGCCCGGAAGGCGAACAAGGCGCTGGCGTTCGTCGACGAGGCGGCCCGGCTCGGGCTCGGGATCGACGTGGCGAGCGAGCGCGAGCTGCTGCAGGTGCTCGCCCGGGGCGTCGACGCGACGCGGGTCGTCCTGACCGCGGCCGTCAAGCCCCCGACGCTGCTGCGGCTCTGCGTGGAGCACCGTCCGACGGTCGCGCTGGACAACGCCGACGAGCTCGCGGCCCTCGTCCCGCTCCTGCGCCCGGACGGGCCGCCGCTGCCCGTGGCCCTGCGCTTGGCGCCCGAGCTCGGCCCGGGCCGGCCGCCGACGCGGTTCGGGCTCGACGTCGACGGGTGGCTCGCGTTCGTCGACCGCGCCTGGCCGGCGGCGGGCACCACGATCGCCGGGGTCCACTTCCACCTCGACGGCTACGACGCGGGGGAGCGCGTCGTCGCCCTCGCCCAGGCGCTGCGGCTCGTCGACGCGCTGCGCGAGCGGGGGCACGACCCGTCGTTCGTCGACATGGGCGGCGGCGTGCCGATGAGCTACCTCGACGACCACGACGAGTGGACGCGGTTCTGGGACGCCCACCGGGCCGGGCTGCTGCGGGAGGGGCCCGGCCTGACGTTCGGCGGCCACGGCCTCGGGCTCGCCGCGCACGGCGACGGGATCGTCGGGACGCCCAACGGGTACCCCTACGCCCAGTCGCCGGTCCGGGGCGGCTGGCTCGACGGGCTCCTGCGCACGCCCGTGGCGACCGGCGGGCCCACGGCCGCGGCGGCGCTGCGCGGCCGGGGGCTCGAGCTGCGCTGCGAGCCGGGCCGGTCGCTCCTGGACGGCTGCGGGGCGACCGTCGCGCGCGTCGCGTTCCGCAAGGAGCGGGCGGACGGCACGTGGCTCGTCGGCGTCGAGATGAACCGCACCCAGTGCCGGACGACCTCGGACGACTTCCTCGTGGACCCGCTGCTCGTGCGGCCCCCGGGCGTCGACCCCGCCCCGGACGACGCCGCGGCCCACGGGGCGGTGGAGGGCTTCCTCGTGGGGGCCTACTGCATCGAGCGCGAGCTGCTCACGTGGCGGCGCCTGCGGTTCCCGCGCGGCGTGGCCGTCGGCGACCTCGTCGTGTTCCCGAACACGGCGGGCTACCTCATGCACATCCTGGAGAGCGCCTCGCACCAGATCCCGCTGGCGCAGAACGTCGTGCTGGGGGCGGACGGTCCGCCACGGGTCGACCTGATCGACCGGCCGGCCGATTGAGGGCGGTGGACCGGGCCGCCGCGGGGCGAGGCGTCGCCTCCCCGCGGTCATGCCGTCGGTCCTCCGCGGACGTGTCGTCGGTTCCCCGCGGGCGCGCCGTC
>WLOB01000337.1 GCA_009699505.1 Actinomycetota bacterium
CCGCGCCCGCACCGCGGCCCGACCCGCCGGCCGCACCGACCCTCGGCTTCGCCGGCGACGACGACATCCCGTTCTGAGCGGATCACCCGACACCACGGGCGACGCACCCGACCGCGGGACGTCCGGCGCCGCGGCGGCCCCAGCGCCCGCGGGCCCGCGCGCCCGCGCCACGGCGCTCGGCCGCCGGGCCTCCGGCGTCGTCCGGGCGGCGTGGGGGACCCGCGCGGTCTCCGCCCGCATCGGCTTCAGCTTCGGCGTGCCGCTGGCGATCGCCGTCGCGCTCGGTCACCCGCACGAAGGAGCCGTCGCCACCCAGGGGGCGTTCGCCGCCGTCTACGCGCGCGACGAGCCGTACCGCCGTCGCCTGCGCGTCATGCTCGGGATCGGGCTCGCGCTGACCCTCGTCGTCTCCGCGGGCACGCTCGTCTCGTCCCTGCCCCTGGCGATCGCGATCGGCGCCGGGCTCATCGCCGGGCTGGGCTCCCTGCTCGGGTCGGCGTGGGACGTCGGCCGGCCGCGCGAGTTCATCCTCGTCCTCGCGTTCCTCGCGGCCACGCAGTACCCCGGCGACGCCGGCGACGTGCCGCTGCGGGCCGCGCTCGTGCTCGGCGGCGCGGCCACCGTCACCGTCCTGGCGATGGTCGGCGGGCTGGTCCGCCCGCGCGGGCCCGAGGAGCGCGCGCTCGAGACCCTGTGGGACCGCCTCGCCGACCTCTTCGACGCGATGGGCGGGCCGGACGTCGTCGCCGCACGTCACTCGACCCTCCTGGCGGTCGAGGAGGCGCGGCTCGTCCTCACGCGCGCGGGACACCGGCGGGGCGACGGCGACCGCCTCTTCGGCCTGGCGCTGGGCGCGGAGGGCGTCATCGACGCGGCGCTCGGGCTCGTCCTGCGCGACGCGCCGCCGCTGGACCCCGGTTGGGCCGCGGCGGCGCGGACGATCGGGCGCTCCGTCCGCGAGCCGGACGCCGCCCGCGACCTGGGCCTGCCGGCCGAGGCGCCCGACGCCGTCCACGGCGACCGCTTCGCCCGCATGATGCAGCGCGCCGTCGCCGCCGCGGACCCGACGCTGGCGCTGCAGTCGACGCTCGTGCCGTTCGGTCGCCGGCGACGTCGTTCCCCGCTCGCCGCGGTGCGCCGGGCGATCCACCCCGGGTCGCTCGTCCTGCCGACGGCCGTCCGCAGCGGCGTCGCGGTCCTCGCCGGCACGGCGCTGGGCCTGGCGATCGACCCCGCCCGCGGCATCTGGGTCGGCCTGACGACCGCCGCGGTCCTGCAGGCCAGCAACGTCACGCTGACCGCCCAGCGGACCCTGCAGCGCGCGGGCGGCACCGTCCTGGGCGTCGGCCTGGCCGCGCTGCTCCTGGCGTTCCACCCCGCTGCCGGGGTCATCGTGCTCGCGCTCATGCTGCTCCAGGCGCTCATGCAGTCGACGATCTCCGCCGCCTACGGGGTGGCGACGTTCTTCGCGACCCCGCTCGCGCTCCTGATCGTCGACCTCGGCCGGCCCGGCACGCCCGCCGGGTCGCTCGTCGGCGACCGCATCGTCGACACCCTGCTCGGCTGCGCCGTCGGGCTGCTCGCCCGCCGGTTCCTCTGGCCCCGCACCGCCGTCACCCGGCTGGGCGCGGCGCAGGGCGCCGCGATCGAGGCGGTCCGCGACGTCCTCCACGCCGCGCTGACGCGCTCCGACGCCGACAGCGGCGTGCTGATCCGCCGCTCTCGCCGCACCCTCCACACGGCGCTGCTGAACCTCCGCGCCGTGCAGCAGGACGCCGTCGGCGACCTGGCGCTCGCGTCGGGGCACCGGCTCGACGACGACTGGCGCACGACCGCGGCGGTCGAGCGGCTCGCCTTCGCCGCGATGGGGTTCGCCGCGCCGCCCGACCGTACCCTGCCCGCCCGCGCCGAGCTGCCGCGCCTGCACGACGCGCTCGACGCCCTGGCCGCCATCGCGGAGGGCCATCGCGCCCCGGCGCTCGTCCCCGTCCCGCCGATCGAGGGGCACCCCGCCACCCATCGCGCGCTCGTCGAGCTGCGCGACGTGCTCCGCGGCGGGGGTCCGGCCCGGTCCGATGCGGGCCCGGCACGGACCGACGCGGTTCCGGCACGGGCGGGCGGCCAGGAAGGGGGGTGATCGTGACGGACGTGCCGGGTCTCCATGACCATGCCGCACACGTCTCCCGATTCCCCCCTGCTGATCGTCGAGGACGACGCGCTGACCCGGGCCTTCCTGGTCGAGCACCTCGCCGCCGACGGCTACGACCCGATCGAGGCCTCCACGGCCGCCGAGGCGCTCGAGGCCCTCGAGCGCTCGTCGCCGTGCCTCGTGCTCTCGGACCTCACGCTGCCCGACGGCTCCGGCCTCGACGTCGTCGCCCGCATCCGCTCGGCCGACGGCATCGTCTCCCGCGTCGACCCGGCCACCCCGATCGTCCTCCTCACGGGCCGCGACGGCGAGATCGACCGCGTTCGCGGCCTCGAGCGCGGGGCGGACGACTACGTCGTCAAGCCGTTCTCCTACGCCGAGCTGCGGCTGCGGATCGCCGGGCTGCTGCGCCGCGTCGACGGCCGACCCGAGGCCGGGGTCGTGCGGGTCGGGGAGCTCGTCGTCGACCCGGGCCGCCGCACCGTCGTCGTCCGCGGCGTGCGGATCTCGCTCACGCAGAAGGAGTACGCGCTGCTCCTCGCCCTCGTGCGCGAGCCCACGCGCGTCTTCGCGAAGGACCACCTCCTCCGCACGGTCTGGGGCTTCCGCTCACCCGGCGTGACCCGGACCATCGACTCCCACGCCTGCCGGCTGCGACGCAAGCTCGGGCACGCGGGCGACCACTTCGTCGTCAACGTGTGGGGCGTCGGCTACCGGCTCGTCGACGCCGCCCCGGACGCCGTCGTCGGCGCGGGGGCGGTCGCGTGAGCTCGCTGCTGCTCGTCGGCTGGCTCCTGGCCGTCGGCTCCTCCGTCCTGCTCCTGCTGGCCCGCCGGTCTGCGGTGCGCAGCACGGAGCGGGTGGTGCGGGCGTGCCACGAGCTGCGCGGCCCGCTGCAGAACGTGATGCTCGCCCTGGGCGCCCCCGACGACGACGCGCGGCGCCCGCCGTTGCGCGCCCTGGCCGTCGAGCTGACCCGCGCCACCCGGGCGGTCGAGGACCTCGCCGTCGCCACGAACGGGCCCGGGTCGCGCGACGAGGGCCGCCGGGTCGCCCTCGTGCCGCTCGTCCGGGACCTCGTCGCGGTCCACGACGTCGCCGCCCGGACCCGGGGCCGCCGCGTCGTGCTCGTCGCGGGCGACGCGGAGGCGACCGTCGTGGGCGACCGCGACCGCCTCGCACAGGCCATCGGCAACCTCGTCCGCAACGCCGTCGAGCACGGGCAGGGTACCGTCCGCGTCGGGGTCGGCCACGGGCCCGGGCACGTCCACGTCGAGGTCGCCGACGAGGGGCAGGGGCTCCGCGTGCCGATCGACCGCCTCGTGCACGGGCCGCGGCGCGGCCGACGGGGCCGCGGCATGCGGATCGTCGCCGACGCCCTCGGCGCGCACGGCGGTCGGCTGCGGTCCGCGCCCTCGGCGGCCGGGGCCCGGATGGTCGCCGAGCTCCCGAGCGCGCGACCGCGGACGGCGCTCCGATGACCCGGCGACGACGCGCCGCGCTGCTGCTCGGGCTGGCGCTCGTCCTCGGCGCGCTCGCCGCCGGCGACGTGGGTCGTCGCGAGCGGGCGCTGGCGGCGGGGCTCGGCCCGAGCGTGCCCGTGGTCGTCGCGCGCAAGGCGCTCGAGCCCGGCCGGCTCGTCGGCGGGGCGGACGTCTCCGTCCGGCTCGTGCCGCGCCGGTACGCCCCGGCGGATCGCGTCGCACGGGTCGCCGAGATCGTCGGACGGCGTCCGCGGCTGGCCGTGCCGCCGGGCTCCGACGTCTCGATCCCGATGCTCGACGACGGCGCCGGGCCGCAGCTGCGGCCCGGCGAGCGGATCGCGGACATCGTGGCGATCGGCGACCCGCAGCAGGTGCGACCCGGCGGGCGCGTCGACCTGCTCGTGACGCGCGGCACGGACGGCGCGGACGGCACGACCCGTCTGGCGCTCGAGGACGCGGAGGTCGTCTCGACGGGCGAGGCGCCGTCGGAGAACGGCGACGCCGGCGGTGGGCGGATCGCCGTCGCGCTGCGGGTGACCGTGAAGCAGGCGGTGTACCTCGCGGCGGCGCAGAACTTCGCCAGCGAGCTGCGCGTGCTGCCCCGCGGCCCCGACGACGACGCGCGCGGAGCCGCCGGGATCACCGCCCGGTCCAGCCTGGAGGGCATCCGATGAGCGTGCACCGCGAGATCGCCGCCGACCTGCACGCGCGGCTCGTCGTCCTGGCCGCCGCTCCGGCGGAGGGCGGCATCAGCCCGTCGCCGGAGGAGCTGCTGGAGCGGGTGCTCCGCCGGGACGCCCCGCTGCTGCCGCCGGAGGACCGCGACGAGGTCCGGCGGCTCCTCCTGGAGCGGACGGTCGGACTAGGCCCCCTCGAGTCGCTCCTGGACGACGAGGAGATCGACGAGATCATGATCAGCGGCACCCGGCCCGTCTGGGTCGAGCGGCGCGGGCGCATCGAGGAGACCGGCGTCGCGTTCGCCGACGAGCACGAGCTGCTGCACGCGATCGAGCGGATGCTCGCCGGCGCCGGCCGCCGCGTCGACCGCTCCGAGCCGCTGTGCGACGCCCGGCTGCCGGACGGCTCCCGCGTCCACGTCGCCCTGCCGCCGCTGGCCGTCGACGGGCCCGCCGTCACGATCCGCCGCTTCCGCGCCCGTCGCTGGACGCCGGACGAGCTCGTCCGCCGCGGCACGTGGAGTCCGGCGGTCGCCGCCGTGGTCGAGGAGGCCGTCCGCGACCGTCGCTCCATCCTTGTCTCGGGCGGGACGGGGGCGGGCAAGACCACGACGCTCGGCGCGGTCGCGTCGCTCCTGCACCC
>WLOB01000338.1 GCA_009699505.1 Actinomycetota bacterium
ACCCCTCGTCCAGCAGCTTCTCGATCCGCTCGCGCGCCGTGTACTTGCCCTTGGCGTGCTGCTTCTCGACGGCCTTCTCGGACGCCGAGTGGATCGCCTGGTTGCGGAGGTCGCGGAGCAGCTCGAGCTTGTCCTCGAAGGTCTCGGGCGAATGCAGACGCTGGCTCATGAGGTCGCCGATGCTATCCGCGCGCGGCCCGTGGACGCCGCCCGGGGCGGGGGCGCGGGACGACCGGGGGGACCGACGGCGCCTCCCGGACCCGCCCGCGGACCGACGGCGGGGCGCCCCGACCCGCTCCGCGACGCCGGGTGACCACCTGAACGGGGGGCCCGGACCGCACGGGCGGGCACTCCCGACGGGACGCCCGCGACCACCGTCGGCGGACGGGCGGGACGACCCGCGCCCGGGCACCGCGGGGACCGCGATCGCCGATCCCCGCTGGAGCCGTGCGGCGTACGCGTGGAACGCCCGGTCCATCGGCGGGCGATCCAGCGCGATCCCCGTGCCCGTCGGCGTTCACGGGTCTTCACCACCGGGTCACCGCCCGGTGACAGGACGCGGCGCGACGGCGCTCAGAGTGGCCCGGTCGCGCCCCCGCCCGCCACCGGCGGCCGGGTCCCGCGGCCCCGTGCGCCCCGTGGTGCACGCGGGTCGTCGCGCGGTCCGTGTCCCCCGCCCCCGTGAGCAGGAGCTCCCGTGTCCCGATCACCATCCCCCGCGCGCCGCCGCGCCCGCACCGCGGCGGCCGCCGTCCTGGCCGCCCTCGCGCTGCCGACCGCCGCGCACGCCGCCCCGCCCCTGTCGCTCGTCGACGAGACGGAGCCGCTCGGCCCCGGCGTCGTCCTGCAGCACCAGAAGTACCTCGCGCCGACCGGCTGGGTCGACCGCCAGGTCCTGACGGTCGACCTGCAGAACCCCGCCGTGACCACCGACCTGCTGCACGCCGACGCGGTCGCCCAGGGCTCCGCCCTCTCGAAGCAGGCGAAGGCCGCCGACGCCGTCGCCGGCGTCAACGGCGACTTCTTCGACATCGGCAACTCGAACGCGAGCCTCGGCTTCGAGATCGCCGGCGGCGCGCTGCGCAAGAGCGGCACCCGCAACGGCGGGCAGTCCATCGGCGTGACCCGCGACGGCATCGGCCGCCTCGCGAACCTCGCGCTCGCCGCGAAGGCGACGTGGGGCGGCACGGACCACCCCGTCGCCGGGCTGAACCAGGTCGGCGTCCCCGCCGGCGGGATCGGCGCCTACACGAGCACGTGGGGCTCCTACGACCGCGCGACCCAGGTCGCCGGTGCGGGCAGCGTCGCCGAGGTGCACGTGGCCGACGGGAAGGTCGTCCGCGCCGCGGCGGCCCCGGGCTCCGGCACCCTCCCCACCGGCGTCACGGCGCTCGTCGGCCGCGAGGCCGGCGCGGACGCCCTGCGGACGCTCGCGGTCGGCGACCCGGTCGCCCTGTCCTTCGGCATCTCGCCGCAGGCGGCGTCCGAGTTCCGCTTCGCCGTCGGCACCGACGCGCAGCTCGTGCGCGACGGCGCGGCCGTCCCCGACGCCGAGGCGAACGCCGGCGCGTCCGGCGCCGCGATCGCGCCCCGCACCGCGATGGGCTTCGCGGACGACGGGCGCCGCATGATCCTCCTCACCGTCGACGGACCCGGCGGCACCGGCAAGGGCGGCGCCACCCTGCCGCAGGTGGCGCGCATGCTCGACGACCTCGGCGCGGAGACCGCGGTCAACCTCGACGGCGGCGGTTCCACCACCATGGTCGGCCGCGGTCTCGGCCTGCCGGACGCCACCGTCCGCAACGTGCCGTCCGACGGGAACGAGCGCAGCGACCCCAACGGCGTCGGCGTGATCGTCACGAAGGGCAACGGCCGCGTCGAGGACCTCGTCGTCCGCGCCGCCGGCGACGCCCCGCGGACCTTCCCCGGCCTGCACCGCACCCTGACCGCCTCCGCGGTCGACGACCACCAGTACCCCGTGCCGATCGCCCGCGGCGACGTCCGCTGGAGCGCCGACGAGGGCACCGTCGCGGGCGGCCTGCTGCGCGCCCCCGACGCGCCGGGCACGAAGGTCGTCGTCCGCAGCACGACCGACGGCGCGCGGGCCGACACGCCCGTCCGCGTGCTCGGCCGCCTGCGCACCCTCGAGACCTCGACCCGCAGGCTCTCGATCGCCGACACGAGCACGCCCGTGACGCTCCGGGTCACCGGCCGCGACGCCGAGGGCTACGCGGCACCGGTCGAGGCCGTCGACCTGGACCTCGACTACGACGCGAAGGTCGTCCGGGTGCAGCCCTCCGGCGGCGCCCTGAAGATCACGCCGCTGGCCACGGGCGGCACGGTCCTCACCCTGAAGGCCGGCGGGCGGACCGTGAAGGTCCCCACCACCGTCGGCGTCGAGACGACCGAGATCCACCGCTTCGACCACGACGACGAGACGTCGCAGTGGGTCCCGAACGGCACCTCCGGCACCGAGAAGACGCTCTCGAAGGTGCCCGAGGGCCTGAAGCTGACCTACCGCAAGGCCCGCAACATGGGCATCACGAAGCAGCCGCTCTCCTCCGCGATCCCCGCGCCCGGCCAGCCGCTCCGCCTGCGGGTGCGCGTCTGGGCCGACGTCGCGACGGAGTACTCCAACCTCGCGTGGATCGACGCCTCCGGCGCCCGCAAGAGCCAGCTCAAGCCGGGCCTGCAGCCGGGCTGGAACACCCGTGAGTGGGACATGCCCGCCGACACGAAGTTCCCGGTCAAGGTGTCCGAGTTCCAGGTCGTCGAGACGAACACCGCCCGCCAGTCCGACGGCTCGTTCGTGATCGAGAAGATCGAGGCCGACAACGCCCCGGCCGTCGACCTGCCCGCCCAGGAGCCGCTCGTGCAGGACGACCTGTTCTCGCCCGACGGCCGCACGAACGGCAAGGACGACTGGAGCTTCGCCACCCTCTCCGACGTGCAGTTCACGGCGGCCGACCCGACGCTGGCGAAGGTCGGCATCGCGGCGCTCGAGCGGATCCGCAAAGGGCGGCCGGACCTCGTCGTCCTCAACGGGGACATCACCGACCTCGGCGCCCCCGCCGACCTGACGCTCGCGCGCAAGACCCTCGAGGCGGGCGGCTGCGACCTGATCCCCGTCGGGTCCGAGCCCGCGTCCGGGAGCACGCCCGACCCGGCGACCGGGAAGGTCCCCTGCTACTACGTGCCGGGCAACCACGAGGCCTACACCGCCGCCGGCCAGGGCGCGCTCGACGCGTTCACCGCGGAGTTCGGCCGCCCCTACCGCACGTTCGACCACAAGGGCACGCGGTTCATCCTGCTCAACAGCGCGCTCGGCTCGCTGCGCGGCTCCGACTTCGCGCAGCTCGCGATGTTCGAGGACGCGCTGCGCACCGCGAAGACGGACGAGGGCGTGGAGAACGTCGTGGTCTTCGCGCACCACCCCGTCGACGACCCGGCCGAGACGAAGGCCAGCCGGCTCGGCGACCGCGACGAGGTGGCGTTGATCCAGCGGCTCCTGACGGACTTCCGCGAGGACAGCGACAAGGGCGTCTCCATGGTCGGCTCGCACGCCCAGATCGCGGACGTCCACCGCGTCGAGGGCGTGCCGTACACCGTGCTGCCCTCGTCGGGCAAGGCGCCGTACGGCACGCCCGACCGCGGCGGGTTCACCGGGTTCCTCGAGTGGAACGTCGACCGGGACGCGTCCGCGGGCGGGCAGTGGCTGACCGCCGACGTCAACGCGTTCGCGCAGTCGATCACCCTGAACGCCCCCGAGCAGGTCGAGGTCGGGAGCACCGCCCTCCTGAGCGGCTCGATCGTGCAGCCGTCGGGCGTCGCGGACGGCACGCGCGTCGTGCCGCTGGCCTACCCCATGTCCGTGCACTGGGGCGGCGAGGGCCTCGCCCTCGGCACCGGCCGGGACGCGGCGACCGCGGCCCGGAAGGCCGGCGCGCTGGCGATCCTCGACCCGCGGACGCGGGAGCTGACCGGTCTGCGGACGGGCACGCTCGAGGTCGCGGTGACGAGCGAGTCGATGCGCGAGTACACGGACGAGGCGTCGCTGGCCCCCGTCACGACGAAGCGGACGATCGAGGTCCGGCCCTCCACCGGGCCCGGTCCGCGCTCCACGGCGACGGTCCCCGCGTTCGCGCCGCAGCCGGCCACCACGGTGAGCCGCGCCCAGGTCGTCACCGTGGGCAACGGCGGCGACGCGCCCCTCGAGCTCTCGAAGGCGCGGATCGTCGCCGGCGACGAGGCCTCGAAGGGCGAGTTCCTCCTCGCGGACGACGGGTGCGCGGAGCGCACGGTCGCCCCGGACGCGTCCTGCGAGATCCTCGTGCGCTTCGCCCCGGCCCGGGAGGACGCGACCTCGACGGCCGAGCTCGTCCTCGACACGAACACGGCCGACGGCGAGCTCCGCGTCGCGCTGACCGGCACGAGCACGACGGTCCCGAAGGGCGCCGACGGCGCGGCCGGCGCCCCGGGGGCCACCGGCCCGCAGGGCACCCCCGGTCGTGACGGCGCCCCGGGGGCCACGGGCCCGAAGGGCGATCGCGGCGCGACGGGGGCCGTCGGGCCCAAGGGCCCCAAGGGCGCCCGCGGCCCCCGCGGGGCGACCCCGCGGGTCGCGGTCTCCTGCCGTCTGGTCAACGGCCGGCGCTCCGTGCGCTGCACGGTCCGGGCGACGACGCGGGCCCAGTCCCGGTCGACGGTCCGCGCCACCGTGCGGCTCGCGGGCCGCACGCGCACGGTCGCCCGCAGGGGCGGCGCCACGTTCACCGTGGACGCCGGGCGCACGCTGTCGCGCACGACGCGCGTCCGGGTGGCGGCCCGCATCGGCGACGCCGACCGCACGATCACGGTCGTGACGGGTCGGAAGGCCCGCACGACGGCGCTCACGCGCTAGGCACCCCGGGGCGGGCCGCGCCCGTCGGCGCGGCCCGGCCCCGAGCCG
>WLOB01000339.1 GCA_009699505.1 Actinomycetota bacterium
GCCCGGCGAGGACGAGACCGGCACCGACGCGTCGGCGACGCCGGCAACCGGAACGCCGCAGGCGGACGACAAGGGTCCGTGGCCGATCCGGCTGTTGATCGCGTTCTGCACCGCACTGTTCGGGGCGCTCGTCTGGCTGGAGATGCAGATCCGCGACGGGCTGCTCTACCTGCTGCTCGCGTTCGGTGGGCTGCTGCTTGCGGGCTACCCGTTCCCGGCGACCCGCGGGATCGCGCAGAAGTTCGGGATGACGCTCTTGGGCGTCGTGGTCGCCAAGCCGGTCATCGTCATCACGCTGCTGATCGGCGGGGCAATGATGCAATCCGCCGCCGCCGGCACCACCGAAGACGGCGCAGTCATTCCCATGCTCCAGGGCGCCGGCTTGATGGCCCTCGCGGCGCTGATGGGGACGGCGATCCTGGCGTGGTTCAACCTCCACGGCGCGTCGGCGATGAGCGGCCTGGGCGCCCGCATGGCCACGGGCGCCGTCGGCGGGTTCGGCGGGTCGCGTTCGGGCGGTTCGGGTTCCGGCGGCTCGCCCGACGGTGGCCCGGGCGGCGGGGGCGGGAACGGATCGCCCAGCGCCGGCGATCCGACACGGGATCTCGCGCAAGGTGTCGGCGACCGCGTCAACGCCGGCGGCGGGGGCATGGGGCAGGCCGGCGCGATCGGCGCCGCCGCTCTCGCCGGTGGTGCCATGAGCTCCCGTCTGCAGGCCGCCCAGGCACGCGAGAGCGGCGCACCCGGCGACGGCAGCGGTGGTGGTGCTGAGGGTGTGACCTCCGGCGGGGGCGCAGCTGCAGGCAGCGGCCACGCCGCGTCGGCTCCCAGTGAGGCGCCGACGCAGTCGATGCCGATCGCGAGCCCCGGTCAGGACCAAGCGCCCTACGACGCCGCGGCTAACGCCGACGGACCTCTGCCCGAGGCCGGGGCCGCGGGCGGAGGCACATCGCCCGGCGAGCAGGCCGGGTCGCAGGGCGGGGGCGATCGGTTCCCCGCCGCCACGGCCGCGGCGGGCCTCGCCACCGCGGCGGCTGCGGGGGCCGCCGCGACAGGTAGCGGTGGGCCGCAGGCCGCGACCGCGGTGGCGGCGCCGGAGCTTGGGGCCGCGGCATCGGCGTCGCCCGGGGGATCCGGCAGCCAGGGCGGCGGGCTTGCCGGCGCTCCGCAGGGTCCGGGGGCGGGGCCGACCGCGTCCATGGCGGCGCCGTCGGGCCCGGAGCCGGGAGCTGCGCCGACCGCGTCGACCGCCGCACCGTCGGGTGCGGACTTCTCCGGACCGCTGAGCGCACCGAGCTCGCCGACGGAGTCGAATGCGAACGCCTATGCCGCGTTCGGGGCTCCGGCGCCGGGTGATGCGGCCGCGGCGTTCGGGGACCACGCCGCGGAGGTTCGTGCGGCGCTGGACGCCCGACCGGAGGTCCGCGCATGAGCCCGCAGACCCCCGAACGGCAGGTCGCCAGGTACCGGTTCGATCCGCACACCGGCGGCATCGTCTTCGGCCTCGGCCTCGTCCGCATGGCCGTCCTGCTGTGCGTCCTGGCGCTCGGCGTCGCGGCGCTCTACCGCGGGGCGCTCCTGGGCGCCCTGGTCTTCCTCGTCCTCACGCCCCCGCTGGTCCTCTGGACCCGCGAGGGGATCCCCGCGGTCGTCTGGATCCCGCTGCGGCTCGCCGACCGGTTCGGCGACCGCGACGACCGCGGGTGGTCGCAGGACCCCGAGCTGGTGCCCCACCACGACCCCATCGACCTTCCGAAGGAGCAGTAGATGTCCACGACCCTCAAGCAGGACGTCACGTTGACCGGGCGCCTGCCCTCCAAGGCGGCCGCCCGGGCGCTGCCGCGCGACCTGCGCGGCATCCGCCTGCACGACGTGCCCAGCGCCGGCCTGAACGGCACCACCGTCGGGGTGCTCGAGGATCCCCGCCGCGGGCACCTCGTCGCCTGCGTCCGGGTGGAGGGCGGCTCGTTCGCCATGGCCCCGGCCCGAGAGCAGGAGCAGCGCCTGAACCGCTGGGGATCGCTGGTGGCGACGATCGCGCAGTCCTCGTCGATCATCCGCCGCGTCGGCTTCGTCTCCCGATCCATTCCGTCTGATTCGAACCGGCAGCTGGACTACTTCGAGTCCTCCGGCGACCTAGACGCCGGCGCCGACGTCCGCGGCTCCTACCTCGAGCTGCTGCAGCGCTACGAGCGCACCGCCGACCAGCGCGAGGTCCTCGTCTGGATCGCCTGCGACCGCCCCGGCGGCAAGGCGCTGGACGACCGCCTGGCGCAGCTGGCGGGCGAGGTCTCGCGGCTCTGCGGGCTCCTCGGCCGGGCACAGATCCACGTCACGCAGGTCCTCGACCGCATCGACCTGGCGCTCGCGATCCGCGCGGCGTACGACCCATGGGGTCGCGCTGACCGGCTGGCGTACGCCCGCGGGATCCGTGAGGACGCGCCGGAGCGGATCGGCGATCTCCTCGAGATTGCCCCCGCCGACGTCGACCCCCGCTGGCAGGAGCTCCGTGCTGACCGGGGCCTGCACCGCACCGCATGGGTCAAGCAGTGGCCCCGCACCGAGGTCGGCGCCCTCTTCCTCATGCCCTTGGTGGTCAACCCCAACGTCGTGCGGACGGTGGCGTGGGTGGCGCAGCTGGAGGATCCCTCGGCGTCGCTGAACGACATCAACAGTCAAGCGATCGACGCCCGGTCCGATCAGATGGCGCTTGGCCGGATGCAGCAGCGCCCGACGATCACGCGGCAGCAGAAGTGGGCCGGTGTCTTCGCCAGGGAGCGCGAGCTCGGCGCCGGCCACGCTCGCATCCTCCACAACGCTTACGTCACCACCTCGGTGTTCGGGGACGACGTGCGTGCGCTCGATCAGGCGTGGGAGCGCACCCGGCAGAACGCCGCGGCCTCACAGCTGCAGCTGCAGGTCCTCGCGCGGCGTCAGGCGCAGGCGATCACGCTGACGATGCCGCTCGGCCGGGGCATCCGATGAGCACCCCGACCGACGACCGTCCCGTCCAGACGCCCGAGCCTGCGCCGCTTGAGTGGTGGGAGCACGAGCACACCCCCGGCGTCGGCGGCGCCGCCGCCCGCGCGGCGGCCCAGAAGGCCAAGCGCGCCCGCGAGCAGGCCGCCCGCAAGGCCCGGGCGGAGGACGAGGCTCGCGAGGTCGCGGGCCTCACCCGGGCGCAGCGGCGTCAGCTGCGCCGGGACGTGAAGACGACGGAGCGGTTCTACCACGACCGCGTTCGGCTGTTCCGCCGCGAGAAGGCTGCCTCCGCGGCCCGGGACGAGGCGGCGCACGAGAGCCGGCTGATCGATCAGGTCGTCGACGCGCTCGGCGACTGGGTGCCGCTGTGGGCGGAGCAGACCCCCCATGAGGCGACGACGGCGAACACCGCCGCGATCTACCCGTTCTACAACGAGGAGGGCCTCGGGCACCGTGGGCCGCTGATTGGTCTCAACGTCACCGGCGGCGGGTCGTTCTCGTTCGATCCGTGGAACCTCTACAGCCGCACGTCCTATACCGAGGAGCCCGAGGGTCGGCGGCTGATCACCAACGGCAACATGCTCGTGCTCGGGGCGCCGGGCAACGGCAAGTCCGCACTGGTCAAGACGATGGCCTACCGGCAGGCCGCGTTCGGCCGCAGGTGCGAGTTCATCGACCCCAAGGGCGAGTACGGCGACGTCGTCGAAGCCCTGGACGGCGTGGTGCTGGCGCTGCGCCCGGGCGGCGACCAGGCGCTCAACCCGCTGACCGACGTCGGCGACCCGCGCATGCGCCGCAACCTGCTCGCGTCGCTGACCCGGGCGCTCTTGGGTCGGGCGCTCTTGCCGGTCGAGCAGGCCGGGCTCCTGGCCGCGCTTGCGCAGGCGGACCGTCGAGTGCAGGGCCGGGAGGTCTGCTTGCCCGACGTTGAGGACGCGCTGCGCGACCCCGACGACTCGATCGCCGCGGCCGTCAACGGCACCCAGGAGTTCGCTCAAGAGGCGCTCCGGGACGTGATGCTGACGATCAACCTGCTGCGCGTGGGACCGCTAGCGGGCATGTTTGACCGGCCGACGACGATCCCCGAAGACACCTGGGACCGGCGGGCGATCTCGATCGACCTCTCGGCTGTCGCGCAGCTCGCCGGCGCTGACGACGCCGGCCAGAACGTCCCGCTCGCGGTGACGATGATGTGTTGCTCCGCGTTTCTGACCGCGAAGGCGATCCAGCGGGCCGCGCGGGCGAAGACCACGGGCGAGCGGGTCCCCAAGACGCTGCGGGTCAACGACGAGGGCTGGCGCGTCCTCGCCGTCCCGGGCCAGGCCGCGCAGTACCAGTCGGACTTCAAGCTCCAACGCGCGTCCGGCGTCGTAAACGTCGTCGTCATGCACCGCTTCTCGGACCTCCGCGCCGCCGGGGACGAGGGGTCGCGGGCGACCAAGCTCGCCGAGGGGCTGCTGTCGGACGCGGACACCGTGGTGGTCTACAAGCAGGCCGAGGCCGAGATGCCCGACGTCGAGCAGAAGCTGCACCTGACGGAGTCGGAGTCGACGGTCATCGAGCACCTAGAGCCCGGCCAGGCGCTTTGGATCGTCGGGAAGTGGCGCGGCTTGATTCACCACCTCCGCTCGCAAACCGAGATCGGGTTGTCGGACACCGACGAGGCGATGAGCTCGGGCCTCTCCGCTGCGGGTGAGACCTCCAGCCGGGCGGCGATCGAGGCGCTGGCCACCGCCGGCGAGCCCGTCGTCCGGGATGACGTCGACGCAGCATCGGCCTCGGAGATCTCGGGGTCGTGAGCACCGCGGCGCTCCCACTCGGCGGCCGCAGCCGCCGGCGCACCCTCCGGCGCGCCGGGTGGGGCCTCGGCGGCGTGCCACTGCTGCTCCTGCTCCTCGTGGTCATCGTGACCGCGTCGACGACGAGCCTCTGCAGCCCCTCGAGCTCCAGCCC
>WLOB01000034.1 GCA_009699505.1 Actinomycetota bacterium
ACGCCGCGGTCGCGCATCAAGATGCCGGCGCGGCCTAAGGCGCCCGCGGATCGGCGGAACCCGTCCGCCGGTCGCGCGCAGCCCGGACGATCACGCGGGCGCCAGCGCCCGCGGGCGGGGGTTCTCGGGTGGCGGCCCGATCCGCGGGCCGGACCGGCGAATGGTCCGAGCGGCTAGGAGGGCTCCGAGCGCGACCGCGTGTGCCGGCGCGCGGCCAGCAGCAGAGCGGTCAGCAGGTTGTCCCGCGACGCGCGCTCGTCGGCCAGGATGAGCTGCAGCTGATCCAGCGCGCGGTCCGCAGCGGGACCATCGTCGTCGAGGACCTCGTCGACGATGTCGACCAGGTCGTACGGGCTCACGATCCCCGGCGCAGCATCCGGCGCCGCGGCACGGTGAACGGTCCGGTCAGCGGATTCCATGGCGACGGACCGTACCGGCGCGGCCGCGAGGCTCCCTCACCGAGCGCCGGCGGGCGTCGGGGTCGCGGGTCGCTCCGCCGAGCTCACGCGGGGGATGGAACAGGGCGCGGCGATCGCGTCGATCGGGTGGTGCATCCTGTCGCGCGACATCACCGTCCCGACGGGTCGCAGTAGCGGCTCAAACCAGTCCCCGACCAAGGATGCAGCGATGCCCCCCACTCCCATCCTCAGACTCACCACCACCCGCCTGCCCCTGTACGCCGCGCTGCTCGCGCTCGTCGCAGCGCTCGCGCTGGGCAGCACCTCGAGCGCGTCGGCCGCGATGACCAAGGGCCTCGAAGACGACCGGATGGCCCTCTCCGACGACCCCACCGTGCGCCAGACGTTCTGGGCCCACGCCGCCGACGCGAAGGTCAAGACCGTCCGTGTGCTGGCCCGCTGGGACGGCAACGCGAGCACCGTGCCCGACGATCAGATCCAGCGGCTCCGGCGCGCCGCCGTCGAGGGCAGCGCCGTCGGCGCCCGCCTGATGGTCGGCATCTACCACGGCATCGGTCGCGGCAAGCCGCGGTCCTTCCGCGTGCGCAGCGCGCAGAGCTCGGCCTACATCGCCTTCGCCAGATCGCTGGCAGGCGGCCTACAGGACCTGCCGATCGGCAGCTACCTGACGTGGAACGAACCGAACTACAAGACGACCTGGCCGCAGGCCCAGGCCCGCGAGTGGGTGCGGGTCTCCAACGCCACCTACGCGGCGTTCCGGTCCGCCGACCCCAACGTCCCGATCTACGCCGGCGAGGCCGCACCCGAGACGCGCACCAAGAACGGCTCGACGATGCCCGGCGCGTTCTTCCGCAAAGCGCTGTGCCTGACCAAGAAGTACCGGTCGGCGTCGCGGCGTTCCTCGTGCCGCAAGACGCGGCTGCGCACAGACGGCTTCACCCTCCACACCTACGACTTCACGCGCGCGCCGACGAAGCGCACCCGCAACGCCGACCAGTGGACCCACGGGAACCTGCGCTCCGCGCTCCGCCAGATCAAGCGGTTCGCCAAGGCGAAGCGAATCTCGAAGAAGGCCGCTCGCAACGTCCACATCACCGAGTTCGCGTACCGCACCCAGGGCCGCCACGCCACGCGCCCCTCGCGCGCCGCACGGTGGCTGAAGTCCGCATGGCGCAGCGCCCGCCGCGCCGGCGTCCGCTCGTTCACCTGGTACCAGCTGCAGGACCCGCCCGAGGTCAACACCGACTGGGCCAGCGGCATGATCTCGAGGTCGGGCACCACCCGCGCGACCTGGAGCGCCTTCCGCACCCTGCGGTAGACCGACCGCGCGGCGGGCCCGAACCCGCCGCACTCCTCTGCTGTTCGTACGAGCCGGCCGGTCTGTGACCGGCCGGCCCCGTCACCGGGCACGCCCGGGCCCCTCCACCGCCGCAACGAGCGCTGCTGAAACCGCGCGAATCCCGCCAGGACGGGCGATCGAGGCAGGCACTCCGATCGCGTCGAGGGTGACCTCGAACCTTCAGCTCGTGATGCACAGCACCGATCCGAGCCCGCCCGAGAACGTCCCGGTCTGGGTCGACCCCGTCTCCGTGCCCACCGCCCGCCGCGGCCGCCGGTCGCGCTACGAGCAGCAGCTCACGCACCTCGAGCAGCAGCCGACCTCCGACGATCGGTGGCTGGCCGTCGTCTCGAACGTCGAGACCCGCAAGGCCGCCAAGCGCCACACCCACGCGCTGCGCCAGGCCGCCCGCGCCCGCGGGCTTCGCCTCACCACCCAGATCCGCGAGGACGACACCACCCTGACCGTCCTCGCGCGCCGCAAGCCCGACTGATCGGACCACAGAAATGCCGGACGCCACCCACACCGTCAGCCGCTCCTGCAACGCTAGATCGTGATGGCCGAGTACCGCCCCAAGCCCGCCGACCCCAACGCCGGGCTGCACATCTTCACCGCCAACCCCGACGCACTGCTCGTCGCGGAGAACGGCACCTCCACCTTCGTCACGCTGCGCGACATCCGGCGCCCCGGCCCGCTGGACCTCACCCAGCTGACCCCGTACCAGCCCGCACGCCCGGTCTGCCCGAACTGACCCACCGCCCCGCGCTCGGCGGACCCCCTCCGAGCGCGGGGCCGGTGCCCGCTGATTGCAGAACGCCCGGGCACGCCGTCTACCCTGCAGCGCATCGGCGCTGCGGGAAAAAAGCTCCTCACCTCCAACGTCCGGCGCATCCCGAGTCAGGCGAGCTCCGGCGGCCACGACCAGCCGCCCCACCCCCTCCGCATCCTCCCCGGGCAGCGCTACTGGCCCCTCACCGGCAAGATCCGTCGGGCGTTCGTCGTCACCCGTGTCGAGACGCGAGCCGGCCGCGCGCACTGCCAGCGCGTCGACGGCGCCCGGGAGCGGTTCACGCTCAAGCTCACGCGGCTCCTCGAGACGACTCCCCAGGACGCGGGCCGGCACTACCGCCTCCTGGGCTACGCCTCCGACGAGCGCCGGTACGCCACCTGGGCGCAGGTCCTCACCATCACCGGCGACCGCGCCGTGCTGGTGGCACCCGAATGGCACCCGGCCCGGGCGATCCACCTGCCCACCCGACACCTCCCCAGCCCCGCGACACCCGGGACGTGGTTTGCCTGCACCGCCGTGCTGGCCGCCCAGCACCCCGCCGGCGTGCAGCTGGCTTGCACCACCACCGAGGAGCCGCCCCCGAGCACGATCCGCTCGGTCGCCGACGACGTCGAGGACGTCCGCACCGTCTCAGCGTCCTCGGCGACCCCGCACGTCGCGTTGCGGGTCAACCGCACCACGCTCCCCCCGACCCGCTCCTCCGGGCTCGTGTGGTTCACCGTCAGCGACCGTGTCCCGGACCGCCTGGTCCTCGAACCCGAAGCGACCGAGGTCTGGCTCGTCGAGCCGACTGGCGAGCCCACGGTCCACGGCACCCTACGCGGCGTCCGAATGACCGCGAACGCCACGCTGCTGGGCCTGGACCCCGACCTTCCCGAGATCCCCTCCGATGCACGACCCCCGCGTCGTGACGCGCCAGCGCACCACCCCGGCCACCTGCACCTGCCCTGGTGGGAGCCGCCGGCCACCCCGTCCCCCAGCGCATAGGACCGAGATGTCCCCCCGTCCCGCCCCGACCCTGCTCATCCTCGCCGTCCTCTCGCCGGCCCTTGCCGGCTGCGTCGGCGACGACCCGGTCACCGCCGTGCAGATGAAGGCCCTCGAGGAGGCCACCCGCCGCGCCGCACCGCTCGCCTGCCCCGACCGCGGCCACGACGTCGGCCAGCGCCTCCGAGACAGCGAGCTCCTCACCTGCGCCCGAGACGGCGCAGGGTCCGTCAATTAGTCACGACGGGTCATCGCACGCCTCATCAAGCGCGCTCAGAACGCGATCGAGGACCCCGAGGCGCTCGGTGATGACGCCGGCCGCGAGGTCGTGCAGATCACCGACCGCCTGCAGCGCGAGGCCCGCCGTCTCGGCGAAAGCACGACCGTCGATCGCAAGACCATCGAGCGCGTCGGCGACGACGCGGCCCAGCAGGTGGAACGCGGCCGCGAGAAGCTCGACAGCCTCCTGGACCGCGTGCCCTAATCCGACGTGGGCGGCGGGCTTGCCGCCGCCGAGTCCGCGTCCAGGAACGCCGCCCAGCCGCCGAACACGCGCTGCACCGTCGTGTAGGCCGGGTACTCCCCCGGCTCCCACCGACTGCCGCGGTTGGGCGAGGCCTTCGGCGGACGACCGCCAGTCGGCGCCCAGTTGTAGGACGTCGGCGGCTTTCCGTGCTCGGCGATCCACGCGTCGCGCGCCACCAGCATGTCCTCGCGCGTCCACTTCCTACGCTGGTTCGCAGAACATGACGCGCAGACGGAACCGCGCCCTGACATCTCGGCACCGCACTCCGGGCAGTCGCGCAAGAGGTCCCGCACGACGCTGATCGGCAGTCCTGACGCGTCGGCAACCGCACGCGTCCGACGGCCTTTCTTCGGAGCGCCCTCGAGGACGCGGCGTCGCAGTTCTCGTCTCTGCTCCGTCATGCGCCGACAGCATGCCCGGCCTCGATTGCAGGCCGCAAGCCCTACGCCGCTCACCCCCCAATGCGCGGGGCGCCCCACCCGCCCATCCGAACGTACCCCGTAGATAGTGCACACTAGGGAGCAATGTCGGTCCCCCACGACAGCCCGGGAGGAAGGGACTCCGCGTCCCGCCCCGCCGACCACGGCAGCATCAGCGGGAAGCTCCGCCAGATCCTGGGCAAGCGTCGCGCCGACGCGCGGAAGGAAGACGAGGACTGGATCCACGCGCAGCTCCAGGCGCAGGACCGCGAGTACGTCGACTCCCAGAAGCCGATCCTTCAGATGCTCGGAGCAGGCGACGATGTGACCGACGCCGACGTCGACGAGTACGTCAAAGACCGGCGCCGCACCGGCCGGCTGGACCCGGACCCACCGCCGCCAGACGTTGCAACGTCGGCGCTGCAGCCGCTCGCCGAGTTCACTGAAGACCCCGTCGCCGCGATGCGGCGAGCCGGAATCGACCCCGGCTTCGAGTTCAAGACCTATCCGCCGCTCCACCGAGATCTCGTCCCGAGTTTGCTCGGCGAACTGTCCGACACGATCCTCGAGCGGTCCAACCGCCTGACGATCTGCACCGAGACTTTGGTCACGGGACTCGCCACGGCGCTCAACCCGCGCGACTGGTATCTGCAGCGCAACGTCGTCGCGGAGGGCGTTGCGATCCCGCTGCTCTTGATCGGCCCGACGGGCGTCGTGCTCCTCTGGGTGTACGACGGCGATTGGGACGACGACCGAACGAATCTCCTTCGCCTGTCCCAGATCGCCCGGCGGGCGATAGAGCGGCGCCTCCCGGATGGCCGGCCCGCCAGCGTGTGGTTCTGGTCCGGCCGCGGCGAACCGCACCGCGTAACCCACCGTCTGGGCCCAGCGGACGAGGACCTGTTCACGGCCGTCACTGGATCGGTGCGATCGCTCGCTGAGTTCCTGAATGAAAAACGGACGGCATGGCCCCTGAGCCCGGGCATCGCTGATGTCCTCCGCGCGGCCAGCAGGATCGACCCCCAACGGGGCCATGAGCCCGGGCGCATTGCAGAGGACGGGTCGATGGAGCCGTAGTTCCGTCGGGTGGATGGTGCGCCAGAGGCTTCGCACCGATCTGCAATCCCGGACTGCCACGATGGCCGCGCACCCTCCCGGCGGGGAGTCGCGCTGAAGTCTTCCCGTCTCGCCCAACCCCCCTGAAGGAGCACCAGAGATGTCCGAGTCGATCTCCCCCGCGATCGCCCACCCCACGGCGCCCGACGGCCGCCTGATGCGCGTCGGCTATGCGGTGGCCGCCTCACTGAGCGTCCTCACGATTGCCGTCCTTGCAATGCCGCATGCGGTCGCCAACAAGGTCGCCAGCGCCTTCGGCGTCGACTTGGGGGGCAGCGGCAAGGTCAACCCGATCGGCCTGCTCGACACGATCCTCAAGCCGGCCTCCGGCAGCGGCCAGACCGAGATCAAGCAGCTGGTGACCGCCGGCGTGGCGCTCATCATCTTCGCTGCGTTCTGCTTCGCCGCGTGGGGCATCGGCGGCACCCTGATGGGCCATCGTGGCGGCGTTGGTCGCGCGATCGGCGCCGTCGCCGTCCTCGTCGCGCTCGTCGCGATCGTCGGCATCATCGCGTAGCCCGAGCCGCCGACCCCCGCCAGGTCGATGACGCAACGCGCCTCCCACGCGGCGACGGCATTCGCCGTCGCCGTTCTCGTCGCGGTCACCAGCCTCGACGGGGTCCCGCACGCGGTACTGCAGAAGCGCCTGGCGTCGATGGGCAAGAAGCAGTACACGATCACCGGCGCCATCGACCGCCTGTTCACGGGCGAGGACGCCTCGGGGAAGGCCTCTAGCGGCATCGACCTGTGGGTCGCCGCCTCGGTGGGAATCGTCGTCTTCCTCGCGTTCATGACCGCCCTCTACGGCGCATGGCGCGTACTCACCGGCCAGCGCGACGGCGCCTCGATGTGGGTCTCATCCATCGGCGGCCTCGTCCTCATCGTCGCCCTCACAGGATTCGTGCTCTGACCATGCCGCAAGCCCTTCACGTCCGCACGCTTAACTACCTCCACTTCCGCTACCAGCTGCTGGCCACCAGCCGCAGCGGGCTGTTCGTGATCGTGCTCGCGATCGTCACCACGACGCAGCTCTTCGGGTCGCGAGTCTCGAGCGCAAACGCAGTGGGCATCTCCGACTTGGCGGGCATCGTGACCGGGCCTGCCGGCGCCCTGTTCGGCGGCCTCGGTGACCTCGCAGGCAAGGTCGGCGCCGGTGCGCTCAAGGAGGCGCTCGAGTGGCTCTTCGGCGGCCTTGAGAGCACGATCACCCTCAACGCGATGAGGAGCGTCACCAAGGTCGTCGAGCTCCCGGCCCTGAACGGCAGCAACAACAGCATCGTCGCTGCGATCTACATCATGTCGATCCCGACGTTCGCGATCGGCACGATGTTTGCGGTCAGCCAGGCGATGTACGGCTCGATGAGCTCCTCCGAGCCGCTCGGCGGCTACGGCCGCGTGATTATCCGCACCGTCGTCCTCGTCGTCGCCGCGGCCGCGTGGTACCCGATCGTGCAGCTGCTGGTGTACGTCACCAACGACCTCTCCTCGTACCTACTCAGCGACCCCGTGATCGGCGAGAACACCCGCGAATCGTTCGCTGAAGCGAAGACCGACAAGCTCGCACCGATCCTAATGCTGCTGGTCTACCTGATCCTGGCCGTCTCTTGGCTGCTGCTCGTCGTCGCCAAGGGCGTCATCACGCTGGCCTTCGTCATGGTCGCCATCGGCGGCCCGATGATCCTGGCGCTCTCTACGTTTCCGCCGGCCCGCAACATGGTCAACTGGCTGATGACGACGGTCGCCACGCTGATCGCGATCCCCGCACTTTGGGCCTTCGTCTTCTGCGCCTGGGCGTTCATTGGCAGCTCGCTATGGAACGAGACCTTCGCCGACGAGCCCAGCCAGCTCTATAAGGCGAGCCTCTTTATCGCGGCGATGATTGCGATCTACGGCGTCACGAAGAAGGCGCTGGCGATGGGTCGGATGGGCATCCCGGGCGGCATTCCCGGAGGGGGCGTCGCGAAGATGGGCATGGGCCTCGCGGCCGCCTACGCCGGACGCAACGTAGCCGCCGGCCTTCTCTCGAAAGGCACCGCCACTCAGACCGTGAGCCACGAGCTACCTGATGGCTCGACCGTGAGCCAAAAGACCCCCCTCCGGGGAGCAGCGGCGAAGCGCGCGATGGACGATGGCGCTAGGCATTCTGCGGACCCTGCATCGGCGAGAGCGCAGAACACAGCAGCGCGGCAATCTGCCACCGAAGAGCGGACTCGACGGATCGAGGACGCAAAGCGCTCTGCGACGGCTGCCGCAAACCCGGGGACCATCCCGGCGCCCGGCCCGGCCGTCCACCCGGACGGCAACACGATGTCGTACGACCGGAACGGCTCGCTCTCGGGCCCGTCCGGCGAAACCCAGGCCCGGCACAAGGCCGCGTGGGACCGCGAGATCTCCAAGGCCGCCACCAGCCAGCGGCCGACGGAAGACGCCGTCCGGCAGGCCGGAGCGTCCTTCTCCAGCGCAGATCGCGCCGCTTTCCACCAGCTCGCAGTCGGCGCCGACAGCAACGGCCGTACGCCCGCACAGGCGCAGGCCCACTTCAGCGACCGCGTCAGCAGCGTGATGGCCGGATCCAACATCAGCACGTCCAGCGGCGTAGCCCCCGACGGCATGACGATCGCAACTGCGTCTCCGGCGACCGCCGCCGCTGCGTTCGCGCCGGCTGATCCGCCGTCCACCGGCGGTCCGTCCGGCGGAGCAGACGCCTTTAGGTCGGCCGCGGCGGCTACCGGCGGAGCAGACGCCTTCGGGTCCGCCTCGGCCGCCGGCGAAACCCCGTCCGCCGCTCCCCAGGGCCCGAACAACGACATCGAGCCTTTCAGTGTCTGGAAGGACGACAGGTCCGGGAGGAGCGGCTCGCAGGACGTCGGAGCAGCCGCAGGCACACGTGCTGCTGAGTCGCAGGCCCGCGCGGAGGCGATCCGCAACAACATGGAACAGGGCCCGTTCGGCACCGGCGGCGCTCCGCCGTCGTAGGCGGCACCAGGGTCTCTGCTCACCTTCGGTCCGTCAGGTCCAAAAACCTCCCACATCGCGCAAATGCTCTGGCACCGCTTCTCACCTCACGTCAACCGCCCGGTCCTGCATCTGAAGCTCTTTACGGACGGTCAGCTGCTGCCCGTGGTCGGGTTGGTGCTGTTCGGAACGATGTATATGTACGGCGGTCTCGGCTCGTTTCTGCTGCGCTTCGCCGGGGGCCTCGTGATCCTGTTGCCCGTCGCTGTGATGGCACTGGACAACCGCTCTGGCCAGACCCTACGCCTGATGTGGTTCGGGTGGAAGGAGTGGAACCAGAAGCCGGGGGTCTACGACCAGTCCGCCGACGATCTCGAGATCGAGCCGTACGTGCTGACGGTCGACCCCGAGGAGCTCGCGCGCGAGGCCAACTCGCGCAATCAGCTCGTCGACGTCGCAACGCTCTTTGACCCCGCACCGGAGAACGACTGATGGCCCGCACGAAGACCCGTAAGGAGCAGGCCCCGACGACTCCGAAGCCGGCCGGGACCGACCGGTTCTGGCCGATCAAGGCCGTCGGCAGCGACGGCACCATCGTCTTGGACGACGGCCGGCTGCTGCTGCTCGTCGCCGTCGAACCGCCGAACGTCGACGTGATGGATCAGGCGCAGATCGAGGCGTGCTTCAACTCGTTCATGGCCATGAACCGTCTGTTGGAGGCGGACGAAACGATCCAGTTCCTCGTCGAAGGCGAGCTCGTCGGCATCGACGAGCACATGGAGCACATGCGCTCGCAGATCGAGGCCGTCCACGGGTTCGACCCAATGGGGACTGACGTACGCCGCAGCAAGGAGCTGAACGAGCGCCAGTTCTCGGCATGGGGCGTCTTCCAGATCCTCCGGGAGAGCGTTCAGGTCGCCGCCGCGGGCGAGCTGACGATGCAGCGCCGCTGCTACATCGCGATCCCCTGGGACCCGGCGAGGTCGCGCAACCACGAGGTGCTGTCCGCTCTGCCCGGCTTCCTCGCCGCCAACGCGAAGCGCAACGAGCGAGCGCCCTCCAAGCCGAAGGTCGAGCCGCGAACCGTGGCCGAGCATCGACGCTACTCGCGACGCGCGCGGACCCGGCTCGGAGCATTTCTCAACACGCTCGAGCGGCAGGAGATCCACTGCCGGCCGCTGGGAGGCGTCGAGGCCCTCGAGTACCTCCAGCGCCGCGGACAGCCCACCAGCACGACCCACGGCCGCGTCGTGCACACCCCGACCCCGGACATCCTCTCCGACTTCGAGCGGCCCGTCGACCGGGAGCAAGCAGAGCGAACCGCACGCCAGCTCCGCGCCCTGCTGGGCAGCGCACCGCTGAACTTCCGCCGAAGTGAGCACCACGGCTACGTCGACCAGGACGTCGTCTGCACCACGTTCCTCGACGGGACGCCGGCGTCGCTGGCGATGTTCTGGCTGCGCAGCATCATCGAGATGCGCCAGCCGTTCACGCTCTCGCTCTTCCTCACCGGCCTCGACCGACTGCAGGAGCAGCAGCGCCTGAACCGCCGTTGGCGGCAGTCCGCGCGCGAGAACGAGCGCAACGCGATGAAGGGCAACCCGGACCCGGACTCCACGGCGCAGGAGGTCGAGCAGGCCGAGCTCGCGCAGCGCATGGCTATGGATCCGATGTCGGGCACCGTCAAGACCAGCCTGTACCTCATGGTCCGCTCGCCGGGCCCGGACCCGGACGTCCACGCCGTCGACCAAGAGGTCTACGAGGCCCGGGCACACGTCGCGCGCGTGACCCAGGGCGGCACCCTGAACGCCGGCGTGCGGATGCAGGAGATCCTCTGGCAGTCGACCCTGCCGCTGGGCACCGACTACGCCAAGCGCACGATCATCATGGAGACGCAGTGCGCCGCCGACACCGTGCCGCTCATCGGCACCGGCTGCGGCAGCCCGAGCGGGCTCCCGCTACTGGTCTCCGGCACCGGCGAGATCGAGTACCTCGCGCCCTTTGACCGCCGGCACCAGGCCCACATCACCGTCGTCGCGGGCACCTCGGGAACCGGCAAGACCGTGTTCGCCAACCGCATGATCGCCGCCATGGTCGCGATGGGCGCACAGGCGTCGATCATCGACCGCGCCGGCCACTACGACCAGCAGCTGCTGCTGCACCACGGCGCCAAGAAGGTCTCGATCGGCGGCGACGAGACACCGTGGGCGATCAACCACTGGGACGTCGACGATCCCTACAACGTCCCGCAGGCCAAGATTCTGTTCCTCGTCGACCTACACGGCGTGATGCTGAACACGACCTGGAGCCGCGAGGAAGAGGCGCTGCTGGCCAAAGCGATCCGTGTCACGTACACCTGGTGCGCCCGCCGGGGCATCACACCCCAGGAACACCATCTCGTCGAACTGCTGACGAAGGTTGCCGCAAGCGAGGCCGAGGCGGGCAACGCGCGGACCGCCGCGGTCCTCGAGACGTTCTCCGCCGAGCTCCAGGAGTTCGTCGGCGACGGGCTCTACGGGCACCTCTGGGACCGGGAGACGAATATCCCTGACGACGCCCCGCTCCTCATCTTCGACACCGCCTCGGCCACCAAGGCGATGCTCATCCCGCTCATGTTCGCGACTATGGACTGGATCCGCGAGCGCGCCCGCTCGTACTCGCGAGAGTTCGAGCACCACCCCGGCATCTACGCCGGACGGTCGATCGTGTGGCTCGACGAGGGCTGGGCCTGGGCGCGCGAACCCGCGCTCGCCGAGTACATCCAGACGCTCGCTCGGCAGTCGCGTCACCTGGGCCTGCTCTTCGGCGTCATGTCTCAGGACGCGGAGGACTTCGAGGGCGACGCCGCCGCGGTCCTGCGCAACGCCAGCATCCGCATCCTGCTGCGCCAGGACGAAGCGATGCTCGAGTACCTCAGCGCATCGCTTCGCCTCTCCCCCGAACAGGTCTCCAAGCTGGGCGACCTGCGCTCGCTGAAGGGCCAGTTCTCCGAGGCATTGGTGATGAACGGCTACCGCGGCGCCGGGCGTGTGACGATGCGGATGGGCCCGGCCGAATACTGGGCCTACACCTCCGACCCCAACCACGACGTCCCCCTCCGAAACCGGGCACTGGAGGAAGCTGACGGCAACATCTGGAAGGCCCTGGCGTCGCTGTCGATGACCCACGGCATCCCGACCGAAACGTAGCCGGAATGCCCAACCCCTCCTCCCCCAGATCGCTCCGCGCACGCCTCGGGCTCGCCCACGCGGCCGACCCGCTCGCGCTTGAGGCCGCGACGGTCGGGACGCGCACGGCGTTCGACGACCTCCCCGGTCGTGTCGTGACGATCGCCGGCCTGCACGGAGGGGCGGGCGCCACCACGCTGGCTCTCACACTCGCCAACGCCGCAACCAGCGGCACCACCCCACCACTGGTGATGGATCTCGCCGGCCCTGCCGCGGGCGGGCTGGCGATCCTCGCGGGCACCGCGAGCACAGAGCCCCCCATGACGTTGGCCGCACTGCGCTCGCAGGCCGGGGCAGTCGGACGCCTCGAAACGCCGATCGCGAAGACCGACAGCGGCGTCGCCATCATCGGCACCCCGCCACGCGCGGACACGATGCTCGACCACTACGCCGCCGGCGCACTTTCGCGCATCGGCGAGCGGGCACGCAACGGGGGCACACCCGAGCAGATCGCCGAGCTCGTCGAGTCCGTGGCCCAGACCCACCTAGCGAAGCTCCTGCCCGGCGCCGACGACACCACCGACCAGCTCGCCGGGCTCCTCGAGCAGGTCCGCCAGCGCTTCGGTCTCGTCGTCGTGGACCTCGGCATGGCGATCGAACCGGACGTCAGCGCCGCGGTCCTACACGCCGACCTTCACCTCTGGGTGTGCTCTACGGCGCCGGCCAGCCGCGCGCGTGCCCAGCACCTTCTCGCCACGCACCAGCATCACCCCGGCTGCAAGCAGCTCTTGGTCGTCTGGGACGACGGCACCAGCCAGCAGCCAACCCGCCAGCAGTTCGTCGAACTCAGCGGCACCCGAGGCCTCCCGATCGTGCAGATGCCCCACCACGGGCCGACCGCCGAGGGCATCGGCGCGATGGTGCTCCAGACGCTGACGGGCCTCGCGGTGATCTGCGACGCCGTACCCCGCGCATGAACGCGTCGGCGCTGCAGCCCTTGGGCCGGTCCGCGTCGGCGATCGCTCTGGCGATGGCGATCGCGACGGTCGCGCTGGCCTACATCGCCAGCAGCTCGGGACTCGTGGAGCCGAACTCCGAGACCGTCGAGCTGCGCCAGTCGCCGGCGACCGTTCTGGCCATCGCCACCATCAACCTCTTCCAAGCAGCCGGCGCGTTCTTCGTCGCCAGCCTCGCGCTCGCCACTCGCAACCCCCTCCTGCGACGCCTCGCGTGGGTGCTGGTCGTCCTGATCCCGGTGCGGTCCGCGGTCGTCGTCGGAATCGTTGGTGCCACCGACCTCAGCTGGTTGTGGGCCGCGACGCGGTGGTGGGCGTTTGAGTACGCCGCCATCGCGCTCGGCACGACCGCCGCGGTGCTACTTCTCCGCAGCCCCAACCCGGGAGCGCTGCAGCCGATGGCGCGTCTTGCGATGCCGACCATCATCGTCGTCCTGTTGCTCGGCGCCGCCATCGAGACGTACTCCACATGAACCCCGGGGCCCTCATCGCGGTCGTCCTGTTCTCGATCGCCTGCGTTGCAGTCCTCGCGGCCACCTACGCGGGGATGGATCCGAAGGGTGCCCAGGACCTCTGGGACGACATCGCGATCTACGTCTACCTGCTGGGTGGCGTCACCGGGTTCTTCGGTGCGCTCTGGATCTTCAGCTCGTTCGTGCGATGGCGCAACCGCAAGCGCCGGACCTACACGCGCTACCAGCTGGTGCTGTCGCAGTCCGACGAAGCGACCGTCGAGACCGTCGCCGCCGCGTACGAGACGCTGGTCCAGACGATTCGCGTCTCGACCCTCAGCCGCATGAGCACCGGGCAGCCCTACGTCGCCTTCGAGTCGTGGTTTACGCCCTCGCGCGATGGCGGCGAGACCGGGATGGTCCGCCTGATGCTGGTCTGCGAGGACCACACCCTGCGCGGCGTCATGGGCGCCCTGCGCCAGGCGTACCCGGACCTCACCGTCCGCCCGCACTCCAGCGCCGACCCGTCGGTCCCCCTGCGCATCACCGCGGTGAACTTCAACCCCGGCCACGTGCTGCGCGTCAACAAGTCGCGCACCTACACGGCCCCGCTCGTCACCGCGGCGGGGCCCGGCGAGAGCGACGCGCGCTCGACGATGGCCGCCGTCATCCGCCAGCAGCAGGCGCTGGGCCGAGTCTCGAGCGTCCGCTGGTGCATCATGCCCGCCGGCGACTGGGTCGATTCCTCGACGGTCCGGCGCCTGCAGGCCGCAAGCAGCCCCGGCATGGGAGGCCTGCAGTTCGGGCCGATCAACCGCCCCGATCCCGCGACGTCGACGGACATCAACCAGGCGATGATGCTCGGCGGCGGCGCTATGAGTTACCTCGAGCTGCAGGCCGCCGTCGAGCAGGGAACCGTCACGCACCCGCGGACCGGCAAGACCCGACCCGAGTCGTTCGGCGAGATGATGAACGCCTGCCGGCAGCTGCTGGGCCCGGCGATGTCGCGCCGCGCTCTGAACCAGCTGACGCACCGGTACATGATCCTGCGCCAGCCGCTCTACCGCCGGCGCTGGGCGACCGCAGAGCCGCCGCTGTGGCCGCAGCCCAACGGCAGCACCCTCGTCTCTCCGCGCGAGCTCGGTGCGCTGATGGAGCTCCCGTCGCTGGGTTCCGAGCACTCGCTGCCGCTGCAGCGCTCGACCGTCCCGCAGCTCAACGCACCCCCCGGCCTCGCACGGGCCTCCATCATCGACCTGCCCGTTCCTCCCGAGGTCCCGCTCACCGGGCCGCCGCCGGGCCGGTCGGCGCACACCGCGCCCGCCGACGACGAGGCCCCGATCGAAGTCGTCGACGCCGAGCTCGTCGACGACACCCCTCAGGAGCGCTGATCGCGATGGCCCTGAACGCCCGCCGCACCTCCCGTTTCCGCCGCAACGTCGACGCTGCCCGCACGGCGCCGGCCCCCGTCGACTCGAGCCTGCCCGAGCCGCCGCTTCACCCCGACGCGGGCGACGTCGCCGCGCTCCCAAACGGGTGGCCGTGCCGTCCGGACCCCGGCATCGCGCTGGGCGGCGCGCTCCCGAGCGTGCCGTGGTTCATCCCCCGCGTGGACCGCAAGTACAACGTCATCATGTCCGGCGGCCAGGGGTCGGGCAAGACGTCGATGCTGTGCCGTCTGGCGCTCAACGACATCTACGACCCCACCACCTGCACGATCGTGCTGGACATGAAGGGGTCGCTGTCGCGCCGGCTGCTGCGCCACTCCCCCGACGAACTCATCAGCGAGGTGCCCGTCCCCGACGGGCTCGGCGGCCACCGCTTCGAGCAGCAGCTCAAGCGCGTCTGGTACCTCGACCTCGAGAAGCCGGCGTTCGGCATGACGCCACTGCGAGTCGAAGCGGGCTGGTCTCGCAACTCGTTGGCCGGTGAGTTCTCGCGTATCGCCGACGCCATGACGCGGGTGCTGCTGGACCTCTTCCCGGGGCAGATCATGGGGTCCTCTGAGGACATCATCGAGCGCTCCACGATCGGTGCGATGGCGATCGCCTGGTGGGAGCACGAACAGGAGTGCCAGGCCAACGGCATCGATCCGGAGAGCAAGAGCTTCATCGGCTCGATCGAGGTGCTCGCCTCGATGCTCGAACCGACGGCCAGGCGCCGCGACTACGCCGCCGACGGCGGGTCCGCGAAGCAGAAGCGCGACCCCCCAAACCCGTGGCACCGCGCCGCCGGCAAGGCGTGCCAGATGCTCCCCAACCTCGACCGGACCGCCGACGACTTCCTCTACGGCATCCCCGCTCGCGTCGCCGACAACCGGGCCAACATCGCGCAGCGGATGGAGGCGCCGGCCAACAAGATCCGGCCGCTGGTCGGCGCGGCCGCCAACGCCCGGCGGTTCGTCGAGCACCGCTACCACCTGTCGATCTCCGAGCTCGTCCGCCGCCGCGACGTGCTCATCGTCAACCCGCGCCTGGACAAGCTCGGCGAGGACCAGGCCGCGATCATCTGCAACTTCATCGTCCACCTCATCGACCAGGAGATGAAGCGCCAGGCGGAGGTCGATCCCGCGATCCGCCCGCGCGTCTCGCTCGTCGCCGACGAGGCGCACCGGCTCATCACCGACTCGCTGATGACGATGGTCGCCACCCACCGCGAGGCCGGCTTCGACTGCGCGTTCGTCGTCCAGTTCCTGTCGCAGATCGGGGCCTCGCACCCGGACTCCGCGACACGTCAGAAGATGCTCGACGGCGTCGGCAACCTCATGCAGCACAAGATCGTGTTCCGCGCGAGCTCCCCGGAGGACGCCGAGTATTACGCCGCGATCTTCCGCTCCGTCTACGAGACGATGGTCCGCGCGGACCCCGTCTCGAGGTCGCGAGTGCCCGCAGATCCGTCGCGGATCAGCTCCCTGGCGGACTGGACCGCCCTCGTCTCGCTCATCTCCAGCGGCGCAACCGGCAACGCCGGCGGCACCGGCGAGTCCCTATGGCAGCTGGGCGAGACCGGCCCCGCGTCCCGGCTGCCCGTCTTCACGTCGCACACGATGGAGATGAAGTCGGCCGAGCAGCTGTCTTCCGCGTGGGCGGACGTCCACATCGCGCGGCAGGAAAACCAGTTCCCGGACTACCCCGAGAACATGAGTGAACTGGCTCGCTCGGCCCCCCCGGAGGAGTTGCTGCACGGCACCCCGGAGGCCCCGACACGCGCGCAGCGCAAGGAGCACGTCGACCGCGAAGCCGCCCAGGTCGCGGAGCAGGATCTCGGCAAGGTCCCCGGCAAGCGCGCCGCCGAGCCCGCTCGTCACGAGGTCGACCCGCAACTCGAAGACGACGGCTGGGACCTCGGAGACAACGACTCGGTCGGCGACGACCACGACGGTGCGGACATCGCCGACATCTGGGACGAGGCGACCGCTGCGACCACCAGGGGCCGGAAGAAGCCCGCGAAGGCAACGCCGGAGCCCACCCCGCGGGCAGCGTCGCCGACCACCGAGGACGACGTGCGCGTCGATGAACGTCGCGCGCCGACGGACCCCGCAGCACAGCTTCGCGACCGCGCGGCGCTGCGACACGCGCTCCGTCCGACCTCGGAGGAGGTGCCGTCCGGCGACCTGCCGCGCCTCGACAGCCTCGACGAGACCGTCAAGGCGCTCGCGTTGATCGACCAAGCGGAGGGCCGCGAACCGTGGTCGCTGAAGCTCGTCGACGACTACGCCGGGGCGCTCACGCGGGTCGCGAATATCGTCGCCGCCATGATGCCCGAGGACCCCGCGGTGGTCGCCGAGGGCCCCAAGCCCGACGTTGACGCCCAGGTGCTCGACCGCCTGCACTCCGCCGCCGGCGAGGCAACACGGGCGGCGAAGTCGATGCGCACCCTCGTCAAGAACCGCGCGTCGGCCTCCGAACTGGACGGCATCACCGACCAGCTTCGCGAGGACATCGAGTCCGCGAAGCGGCTGGTGAAGAGCAACAGGTACTCGCACCGGCCGCTCCTGGAGGAGCTCGCCCGGGCCACGAAGACCGCGACGGTCGTCAAGCGGATGCCCGAACTTCTCGAGTACCTCAGCGACGCACACGAGGCCGCCACCGGCGCGGAAGCGGACACGGCCGCGAAGGCCGTGGGCCCTGCGGTCGCTCGCCTGCGGGAGATCGTCATCGCGATTCGCGACCTTCCCGGCGCCGCGGACGGCGACGATCTGGACAAGCTGGAAGACGACGTCCGAGCGCTCGACGCGCTCGTCCGCGCGCACCGCTCGAAGGCCGCCGACGTCGCCGCGCAGCTGGACGCCGCGCAACTCAGCACCCTGGCGACCGCCGCGCGGCTGACGTACGTCCAGCCCACGATCCTCTCGGCGCTGCTCGACGCACCCGTTTCGGACCGCACGATTCGCCGTCATATCCAGTCGCTGGAGGGCCTCGGACTGATCGCGACCTCCCGCATCACCCGCAAGGGACGCGGCGCTCGGTCGTCGATCTACACGGTCACCGAGCGCGGCAGGGCCGTCCTGCGGGACACCTTCCGCAAGACGAACGCCACCGCCAAGCGCATCCCACGCGAGCTCGAGGCCGAACGCGACGCACCCGAGGGCCGCAAGGCCGACACCCTCAGGCACGACCTCGCCGTCCAGGCGGCCGTCATCGCGCTGCGCCAAACCGCCGCCAGCACGAGCGTGACCTGGGTCTCTCCGTCGATGTCCGGGGGCTACCTCGACCCCTCCACCATCTACCGCGAGGGCCTGCGTGAGGACCACCTCGCCCCCAACCCGGCGATCAAGGTCGTAGGCGAGCGGCTCGACAAGGCCGGCCGCATCGAACCCGACGTCACGGTCCAGATGACCGGCCCGACCGGGACCGGACACGGCCTCGTCGACCTGATGCTGGAGCTCGACCGCACTGAGCGCGGGTCCTACAACCGGGGTAAGTTCGCCGCCTACGACCACTTCCTTGCGGGCTGGTGGCAAGGCACGCGACGGTTCGGACGCGACCGCAAGCGCCGTCCGATCGTCGTCTTCGTCGCCAGCAAGGAGACCGCGCTGGGCTCGTTGATGAACGCCGCCGACGCCGAAATGCGCGTCGGTCTGGGCGGCCGCGCGGTCTACGACGAGAGCGAATACTGGTACCCCGGCCGCGAGCACATCGTGTTCACGACCCTCGAATGGCTCCTCGCGGGAGAGCTGAAGGGCAAGCTCCTGCCGCCGTTCCCGCCGCGCGTCCGGGGCGTCGATTCCGACTCGCTGCCCAGCACTCTCGTCGATCTCATCGACCCCGCCTGGTGGAGCAG
>WLOB01000340.1 GCA_009699505.1 Actinomycetota bacterium
CGCGGGCGCAGGGAGATCGGCGTCGCGGACGAGGGCGAGGAACCGCGCCTCCGCCTCGGACCTCGATCGGCGCGGACCGTCGGCGGCGTCGAGCACGTCGCGGAGCACGGCCCGTCCGCGAGTGCCCGGCCGCCGTCCCATCGCGGAACGCACCGCGGTGATCCGCAGGCCGTGGAGGGCGACCGCCTCGGCGACCGCCCGCTCCAGCTCGCTCGCCGCGAGCTGTTCGGCGAGGTCGACCAGCGTCCGCGACAGGCTCGTCACCGGGAGGGTCGATCGTCGCGCGCGGTCGACGGGGTCCAGCCGGGTCGTCCGCCGAACGCGGACGCCGGCTCGCGTGCGAGGGGGCGGCCCGAGCACGAGCACCTCGACCGGCGCCGCGGCATCCAGGGGCAGGACCTGCCAGAGCGCGCCGGCGGACCGGCCCGCGATCCATCCTGCGCCCGGGAGCGTCAGCAGCGCGGCGGCGAACGGCGCGTTCGGGTGGTCGGCGGGCCGACCGACGGCGTAGACGCCCCGCGCCGTCCGCAGGAGAGTCCCCCGCGCGACCCTGCCGGCGATCGCACTCCGTCCCAAACCCAGGTCGGTCAGCTGACGGCGGCTCACGACACCGAACTGCTCGGCCGCCAGCGCCCCGACCCGTCCGTCGACCGGCCGGGCGTGCTCCGGCGGCTCACCCTGCGGGACGTCGATCTCGGGCGACGACGGCCGCGGAGCACGACGGCGCGCACGCGACACGTGCCGATCGTCGATCTCGTCGCCCGCCGTCGCGCGAGGTCGACGTTCGTCCTGGCCGGATCCCATGCGGTGGGACGATCCCGCCCAGCGCCGTGCGGAGTCCGCGCACGTACCGTCCGAGGCACATCCGGCACGGTGTCGCAGAGCGCCGCGACGGTCGTGGCACGGGCCGACGCCGGATCTGGGACCCGCAGCAGCGACGACCGGCGCGCGCCACCCCGCGCACCCCGACCCGGCCGCGGCCGCCCGCCCCGCCCCCGCGCCCGTCCACCTCGCCCCCACGCTCCGTCACCCCGCGCGCCATCACCCCCTGCACACCGACCGACGCCCGTCGCCCCCGGCGCCACCGTCCGCCCGGCGCGCCCGATACCGTCGCCCCATGAAGATTCGCGCCGCCGTCCTCGAGCAGTTCGGGGAGCCCCTCGTGGTCCAGGAGGTCGACCTGGCCGAGCCCAAGCAGGGCGAGGTGCTCGTGCGGCTGCAGGCCTGCGGGGTCTGCCACACCGACCTCTACACGGCGTCTGGGGCGGACCCGACGGGCTACGCGCCGTGCGTGCTGGGGCACGAGGGTGCGGGCGTCGTCGAGCAGGTCGGGCCCGGCGTCGAGTCCGTCGTCAAGGGCGACCACGTCGTCACGCTCTTCGCCCCGGAGTGCGGCGAGTGCCTGCACTGCCGGTCGGGCCGCACGAACCGCTGCCTGGCGATCCGCGACATGCAGGGCGACGGCTACCTGCCCGACGGCACGACCCGGCTCTCGCGCGACGGGCAGGAGCTGCGGCACTTCATGGGCACCTCGACCTTCGCCGAGTACACGGTGATGCCGGAGATCGCCCTGGCCAAGATCGACAAGGCCGCCCCGCTGGACGGCGCGTCGATCTTCGCCTGCGGCCTCTCCACCGGCCTCGGCGCCGCGATCTACACCGCCGACGTCCAGCGGGGCTCGACGGTCGCCGTCTTCGGCTGCGGCCTCGTCGGCCTCGGCGCGATCGCGGGCGCCCGCATCGCCGGCGCGGCGCGCATCATCGCCGTCGACCTGGCCGCCGGCCGCCTCGACATGGCCCGCCACCACGGCGCCACCGACGTCATCGACCCGTCGAAGCTCGAGGACGGGCAGGACGCCGTGTCGGCGATCAAGGCGATGACGGACGGCTTCGGTGCGGACTACACGTTCGAGGCGACCGGCAACGTCGCGGTCATGCAGCAGTCCGTGGAGGCCGCCCGCGAGGCGTGGGGCCTCGCGACGATGATCGGCGTCGCCGGCAAGGGCGAGACGCTCGACATCGTCCCGCGCCTGCTCATCACCGGCCGCCGGGTCACCGGCTCGTCGTTCGGCGGCGTCCGCGGCCGGACGCAGGTCCCCCAGCTCGTCGACCGGTGGCTCCGCGGCGACGTCGACGTGCAGGCGCTCCTGTCGCACCGGATCACGCTGGACGAGGTCAACAAGGGCTTCGACCTCATGCACCACCAGGACGGCATCCGCACGATCATCGGCTTCGACTGACCCGACCGGGTCGTCGGCGGCGCCGGTGGTGGTCGGTCGTCGGCGGTCGGTCGACAGCCCGCGCCCGCGGCGGGCCGCGGCGTCGGTCGGACGGCCGCCCGCCCGCCCCGCGCCCGACGGTCCCCTTGCCCCGGCGGGCGCGGCGCCCGTCACCGGGTAGGGGCCCGACGTGCCCGACGTCTCCCCCGCCCCCCATCCGCAGGCCCCGGACCTCGCCGGGGTCGTCCCGCCCGCGTGGCGCCCGTACGTCGACCTGCCGGCCCTGCGCCGGGTCGAGACGTTCCTCGGCGGCGAGGTCGAGGCCGGGCGACGGATCCAGCCGCTCCGGGCCCAGGTCTTCCGGGCCCTCGAGCTCGTCGCACCGGAGGACGTGAAGGTCGTCCTCTGCGGTCAGGACCCCTACCCCGGCCTCGGCGTCCCGATGGGCATGGCGTTCTCGGTGCCGCCGGACGCCCCCGTGCCGGGCTCGCTGAAGAACCTCTTCACGGAGCTGCAGGACGACCTCGGCATCCCGCCGGCGCCGACCGGCGACCTCACCCCGTGGGCCGCCCACGGGATGCTGCTCCTGAACGCGTCGCTGACCGTCCGGCCCGGCGAGCCCGGCTCGCACAACGGCGCGAAGTGGCCGGCGGTGACGCTCGAGCTCCTGCGACGCCTCGCCGCCGAGCGGGAGGGCATCGTCTTCCTGGCCCTCGGCCGCGCGGCCCAGAACGTCATCGCGAAGCTCCCGACGGAGGGCCACCGCGTCGTCGAGGCCGCCCACCCGTCGCCGATGTCGGTCGCCGCCTTCCGCGGCTCGCGCATCTTCAGCCGGACGGACGCCGCCCTGGCCGAGCTCGGGCAGCCGCCGTTCGACTGGCGGCTCGGGTAGTCACGGGGCCGGTCCCCGCGGCGAGGCCCGGCGCCGCATCGCACCCGCCCGTCGTACCCCGCGACGCCGCCGGCGGCGAGGCCCGGCGCCGCGTCGCACCCGCCCGTCGTACCCCGCGACGCCGCCCGCGGCGAGGCCCGTCGCCCCGCGCCCTACTCCGTGAAGGTCCCCGTGACGAGGACCGGTCCGGCGGCCACGTCCGTCCGCCCCGAGCCGGCCGGCGTCCCCTGTCGCAGCTCGCACGAGGCGACGGCCTCCGCGAACAGCCGGTCCTCGTCCTCCCACCGGTCCAGGACGGCGAGGGAGACGCCCCAGTCCGACGAGCGCTCGCGCCAGAACAGCGGGAACGTGTCGAGCGTGCGCCCGTCCCGGGTGCGGCAGCGCGCCCCGAGCGGCCTGCCCTCGAGCCGGCCGGTGAGGTCCGCGGGCGTGGCGGAGGTCGGCTCGACGTAGAGGTTGTCGTTCTGCGCCTCGATCTTCAGGCCCGTCGCGTCGTCGACCGTGCGGACGATGGTGGTGCCGGCCTCCGTCGTGAAGACGCGGCGCTGGATCCGGTCCTCGGCCGTCTCGGGCTCCTCCGGCCGTGGCCGTGCGGCGTCCGCGCGCCCCGGCTGCTCGACGGCCGGGACCGTCCGGGAGTCGGCGGCCGTCGCCGGGTCCGGCCCGTCGTCCCCGTCGCCGCCGCACGCCGCGAGGGCGAGGGACGCGACGAGGGCGGCGGCGAGGGACGGGACGCGGAGGCGGTGAGGGGGACGCATACCGCCATCCTGACCGCGGAGCGGGTCGCCGTGGCGTCCGGCCGCGCCGGGCGGGCACCCGCGGGCGTTGCCGGGTCGGGTCGCCCCAGGCAGGCCGACGGCGACCGCGAGGGCGCCCCGTGCCGCCCCGCCCCGTGCCGCCCCGCCCTGCCCCGTGCCGCCCCGCCCCGGAACGACGAACGCCGCCGGGCAGCCCGGCGGCGTTCGTCCTCCTCCGGCCGCGGGGGCCGGGTGCGGCCCGGGCGTCGCGCGCCCGGGCCCGGTGCGACTCAGGCGTTCAGCGCGGCCTTCAGGCTGTCGAGCTGCGCCGAGATCTCGGCGGGGAGGGCGTCGCCGTACGTGGCGAGGTACTCCTCGATCTGCGGCAGCTCGGCGGCGACGGCGGCCTCGTCGACCGTCAGCAGGCCCTCGAGCGCCTCGCGGGAGATGTCGAGGCCCTCGATGTTGAGGTCCTCGGCCCGCGGGACGAGGCCGATCGGGGTCTCGACGGCGTCCGCCTTGCCCTCGGTCCGGCGGAAGATCCACTCGAGCACGCGCGAGTTCTCGCCGAAGCCGGGCCAGATGAACCGGCCGTCCTCGTCCTTGCGGAACCAGTTGACGTAGAAGATCTTCGGCAGCTTGGCCTCGTCGGCGGAGCGGCCGAGCTTGAGCCAGTGGTTCATGTAGTCGCCGAGGTTGTAGCCGGCGAACGGCAGCTGGGCGAACGGGTCGAAGCGCAGCTGGCCGACCTTGCCGAACGCGGCGGCGGTCTGCTCGGAGCTCATCGTCGCGCCGAGGAACACGCCGTGCTCCCAGGACGTCGCCTCGCGCACGAGCGGGAGGACCGTGGCGCGGCGGCCGCCGAAGAGGAAGGCGTCGATCGGCACGCCGGCCGGGTCCTCCCAGTTCGGGGCGATCGACGGCGCCTGCGCGGCCGAGACCGTGAACCGCGAGTTCGGGTGCGCGGCGGGCGTGGCGCTGTCCGGCGTCCAGTCGTTGCCGTGCCAGTCGATGAGGTGGGCGGGGGTCTCCTCCGTGAGGCCCTCCCACCAGACGTCGCCGTCGTCGGTCAGCGCGGTGTTCGTGA
>WLOB01000341.1 GCA_009699505.1 Actinomycetota bacterium
CCGCGGCCGCACGGCGCCGCACCGCGCGCCCGTGCACCGCTCGACGCCGCACGGCGCCGCGCCGCGCGCCCGTGCACCGCCCGACGCCGGACCGGTCGACGCCATGCGGCGACCGGGACCGCGCGGCGCTCAGCCCACGGGCGGGGTGCCGCGCCGGACGCGCCGCGCCCGCCGCCCACGCCGCGCGAGCGTCAGCAGCTCCTCGATCGACGCGTCCAGGCCGTCGGCCAGCACGTCGATGTCCGCGAGCTTGTCCAGGTCGCCCAGGAGACCGAACTCGGCGGTGCCCGCGTAGGACGTCACCGCGACGGCCAGGGACCGGTCGCCCGAGAGGAACGGCACCGGGACGACGGTCTCCAGTCGCTGCCCGAGGAGGAACATGTCCTCCGTCGGACCCGGGACGTTCGCGACGAGCAGGTTGAACCGCCGCTCGTCGAAGCGCAGGCGCGCGACCTGGGCGAGCACGGTCGGCGGCGCGAAGCGCTCCGACGACGTCAGGCGCTCGGCGGCGACGACGTCGTGGCCGGCCGTGGCCTCCGACATCGCGCGGCGGATCCGCTCGAGGCGCACGAGCGGGTCGGGCTCGCCGATGGGCAGCGGCGCGTGCAGCAGGGCGATCGGCCGCGCCTCGCGACGCCGGGCCTCCACCGCGACGGGCACCGCGACGCGGAGCTCGACGTCGTCCGTCTGCAGGCCGCGGTCCGTCATCCACGTCCGCACGGCCCCGGCGACGACGGCGAGGACGACGTCGTTGACGGTCCCGCCGAACGTGTCCTTGACGCGCTTGAGGTCCGCCACCGGCATCGCGGTGCGGGCGAGGCGCCGGTGCGGCCCGATCGGGACGTTCAGCGGCGACGGGGGCGCGGGCTTCAGCCGGCGCGACACCCGGTCCCCGAGTCCCGCGGCACCCGCCGCGGCGCCGGCCACGACCTCGGCCGGGCGCGCCGCCAGCGCGGCGAGCCGCAGCGGCCGGACGACGGCCACGCGGGCGGCGTCGCGGACCGCGGAGGCCACGAGCTGCGCCGAGGTCGGCAGCGGGGGCGCGAGCCAGATGCCCTGGCGCTTCGACGACGGCTCGGGCTCGGGCTCGGAGCCGGCGTCGAGCAGCGCGGTCATGAGGTCGACCGCCACGACGCCGTCGACGAGCGCCTGGTGGGACTTCGTGACGATCGCGAACCGGCCGTCCTCCAGCCCCTCGACCATCCAGAGCTCCCACAGCGGACGACGCCGGTCGAGGCGCTGCGAGAACAGGCGCGCGGCGGCCGTGAGCAGTTCGCGCTCGTCGCCGGGGTGCGGCAGCGCCGCGTGGCGGACGTGGAACTCGATGGTGAAGTTCGGGTCGACCGCCCAGTGCGGCCGACCGATGCCCAGCGGCGGGGGCACCACGGTGGTGCGGTACCGCGGCACGCGCTCGAGGCGCGCGAGCACGTGGGCGCGGAGCTCGACGATCGACGGCGCCGGGCCCGCGAAGAGCGAGATGCCACCGACGTGCATGTGCGCCGACGCGGCACGCTCCTCGCGGAGCAGCGAGACGTCGGCGGCGGTGAGCTCGATGAGCGGGTGGGTCGGCATCGGAGGGGGCCGGGTGGGCCGGGCGCCGCCGACGATACTCGACGACCCCGCCGCGTCGAGGGTCCGCGTACGGCTTCGACGGAGCGCCTCCGCGCGGGCGCCCGCCGCCGGGAGCGGTCGGTGCGCGCGGGCACACCGCCGGCGGCATGGCCCCTAGACTCGCCGGATGGATCCCCGGACCCCCCTGGCGTCGTGCGGCTGCTGCTGATCGGCGGCGGCGCCCGCGGCCTGGCGCTGACCCGCCGGCTCTCCGCGGAGGGCCACGCCGTCCGGGTCGTCACCCGCGATCCCGCACGCCACGCCGCGATCGAGGAGGCCGGTGGTGAGCCGTACGACGGCGACCCCGACCGGATCGGGACGCTGCGCTACGCGCTCGACAACGTCACGGTGCTGATCTGGGCGCTCGGCACCGCGACGGGCGATCCGCTCCAGGTGCAGTCCTTGCACCAGACCCGCCTGGAGATGCTGCTCGAGCGGACGATCGACACCACGGTCCGGGGCGTCCTCTACGAGTGCAACGGCGGGCTGCCGGTCGAGCTCCTGAGTCAGGGCGCACGCACCGTCGAGCGGATGTGCCGGCACAACGAGATCCCGTGGGGGCTCCTGCACCACGACACGGACGACCTCGACGGCTGGGCGGCCTCCGCCGAGGACGCGATCGAGCGGATCGTCGCCCGCGAGCGCGGCTGACCCCCGGGTCAGCGGGCCGCGGCCGGCGCCTCGGGGACGAGCTCGGGCGGCAGGCGCTCGAACAGGTCGGTCAGCATCCGGCCCGTGGCGCCCCAGACCACGTGGTCGTCGACCACGTAGGCGTCCGTCGTGAACGGCACGCCCCGGCGCACGAGGCGCCGGCGCTCGTAGCCCGCGCGCAGCGCGCCGAGCTCGAGCTCGAGGACGACGTCGACCTCGCGCGGGGAGAGCTGCCACTCGCCGGGGTGGTCGACCCAGCCGACGACGGGGTAGACGGCGAAGCCGGTCACGAAGGTGCCCACGGGGGAGAGGGCGCCGAGGATCTCGACGTTCTCGGGCGGCAGGCCGACCTCCTCGTGCGCCTCGCGCAGGGCCGTCGCGGTGGGCGAGGCGTCCTCGGGGTCCTGTCGGCCGCCCGGGAAGGAGATCTCGCCCGCGTGCCGGCGCATGTCGCTGCGCCGACGGGTCAGGACGACGTGCAGCAGCCCGTCGAGCTCGACGAGGGGGACGAGGACGGCCGCGCGCGTAGCGCCGTGCGCGGCGAGCTCGGCGGCGTCCTCCGTCGGGAGGAGCCGGGACCGGATGCGCTCGCGCGCGTCAGGCGACGTGGGCAACCCGCTCGACGCGCTCGTCGAACATGACCTCGCCGTCGAGCACGCGGTGCACGGGGCACTTCGTCGCGATGACGCGCAGGCGCTCGAGGTGCTCGTCGGAGATCTGGCCGTCGACGCGCATGATGAGCTCGAACCGGGTCGGGCAGCCGCGCTCCGGCGCCGGCTTGTAGGTGCACTCGACCTCGATGTCGCCGATGTCCCAGCCCTTGCGGTCGGCGTACATCTGCAGGGTGATCGCGGTGCACGACGCGAGGCTCGCGGCCATGAGCTCCTGCGGCGTGGGACCCGCGTCGTCGCCGCCCATGTCGGCCGGCTCGTCCACGGTGCTGCTGTGGTGCCTCATCCGCACGGTGTGGCGGAGATGATCGTCGCGATTGGCACGCGCTTTGACCTGCATCGTCATTCCCCTGGTTCCTGGGATCGAGGCCGAGATCCCAGTATGCCACCGCCGCAGCCGTCGTTCGCCGCGACGAGCGACGGGCCGCGGAGAACGTCGCTCGAACCCCCGGGGGCGCCGGTGTGCCCCTATACTCGCCCGGCAACCACGGGGCGTGGCGCAGCCTGGTAGCGCACCGACTTTGGGTGTCGGGGGTCCCCGGTTCGAATCCGGGCGCCCCGATCGATCGTCAGCACGGCGGGCGGCACCGGGCGAGGCCCGGCACCACCCCCGTCCGGCGGCCCCCGACGCCCGCGGAGGACGAGCGGTTCCGGCCCGACCGCCGGGAGCGACCTGCGAACATGGACGCGTGTCCAGCGACGTGCAGGATCCAGCCGCCGCCCCGTCCCCGGTGACCCGGACGGACGTCCTGCGGGCGTCGCCGCCGATGTTCCGCACCCCGGCCGTCGACCGGGCCACGCGGGTCCATCCGCTCGTGCCGGTGCTCGTCTTCGTGCCCGCGATCGTGGTCGTGGCGCTCCTCGCCGAGCAGCGCGTCGGCGTCCTCCCGACGGTGGGCCTCACCGTCGCGGGCTGGGCGTTCTGGGGCCTCGTGGAGTACTGGACGCACCGGATCGTCTTCCACATCGAGCCGGAGGAGGGCTTCGGCGCCCGCCTGCACTGGATGGTCCACGGGGTGCACCACGACCACCCGAACGATCCGCTGCGGCTCGTCATGCCCCCGGCCGTCTCCGTCCCCGGCTCCGCGGCGTTCGTCGTCGGCTTCGTGCTCCTGTTCGGCCTCGGGTCGGGCCTGGCGATCGGCGTCGGGTTCCTCCTGGGCTACCTCGTCTACGACATGACGCACCACGCGCTGCACCACCACACGCCGCGCACCGCGTTCGGCCGGCGGCTGCGCGAGAAGCACATGCGCCACCACTTCCAGGACGACACCCGGGGCTTCGGGATCAGCGCCCCGTGGTGGGACGTCGTCTTCGGCACGGCGCCGGGACGGGGCGACTCCCGTGCGCGCTAGGTTGGCGGACGCACGCCCCTGTAGCTCAGCTGGATAGAGCAGCGGCCTTCTAATCCGCAGGTCCTTGGTTCGAATCCAAGCGGGGGCGCTCGTCGCACCGCTCGCCGTCGCCGGTGCCCTGCTCGTCGCCGGCTGCGGCGCGGACGACCGCCGGCCCGCGCCGGAGGGGCCGCCCGCCGTGACGGACGGCGGGACCGCCTCGGCGCCCGACGTGGCAGGCGCCGACGACCTCTGCCGCCGGTACCAGCGCACTCGTCCCGCGGGGGTGGACGAGGTGCGCATCCGCGTCCCCGGCAGCCCGTCCGTCACCTGCGTCGTGCGGTGAGCGGCGCGCCCGGCCGCGGGTCGCGGGGGCCCGCCGGGCCACGACGCGCCTGTCGGACCGCCGAGCTCCGGAGGAACCCGGTACGCTGCTGAGCGCGCGGCGGACGTAGCTCAGTCGGTAGAGCTCCTGGTTGTGGTCCAGGCGGTCGCGGGTTCGAGCCCCGTCGTTCGCCCCTCGCGCACACGGCGTCGCTGCATCCGCAGCGGCGCCGTTCGTCGTTCCGGGGGCCGATCCGACCCGGCGGGACGCCTCCGCCGGCGCGCGGCGCACGCCCCCCCCGGACACGGCGCACGCCGCCCGGCGAC
>WLOB01000342.1 GCA_009699505.1 Actinomycetota bacterium
GCGGTCCGCCCGCCGGGCGCCCGTGGCCGGCGTCCCGCGGTGGCGGGCGCACCGGCCGGTCAGCCCGCCGCGGCGGCGCGCGCGTAGAGCGTGCGGACGTCCTCCGCGGTCGGCGGCGACGGGACGTGCCCGAGCTCCGCCCGCCCCGCGGCGGTGGTGACCGCCCGCTCCAGCAGCGCGTCGTCGGTGCCCAGGGTCCCGAGCCCGGGCGATCCGGCGCGGCGGTGCAGGTCGACCGCGAGCTCCTCGAGCGACCCGGCCAGCGACGCCTCGGCCTCCGCGAGCTCGTCCGGGAGCCGTTCGCGCAGCGCCCGGACGGTGTGCGGCAGGAGCGCGACGTTCGTGCCGGCGTGCGACAGCCCGGCGACGCGCACCGCGGTCTGGGCGAGGGCGTGGTGCAGGCCGAGGCCGCTGCGGTCCACGGACCACCCGGCCAGGAGGGCGCCGAGGGCGACCTCCTCGCGGTCGGGCTCCTCGCCGGACCAGGCGCGGCCGAGGTGGGCGATCGCGTCCCGGGCGACGGCGCGGGCGAGCGGGCCGGAGCGCGGGCTCGACGCGGCGGTGACCGCGTGGCCCAGCGCGTTGCCGGAGCTCGCGGCGAGGTCGGGGACGGGCTGCGACGCGCTCAGGGCGGGGTCGTTCAGGACGAGCGCCGCCCGGGAGCGCGGGGTGTCCGCCGGGACGCCGCGCGCGTGGCGGTGCACGCCGGTCATCTCCGCGCCCGACAGCGACGTGGGGACCGCGACGGGACCGGCGAGGCCGTCGGCCGCCGCGAGCGCCTTTGCGACGTCGACGACGCGCCCGCCGCCGAGGGCGACGAGCGGTCGGCCGCCGTGCGCGTCGCGCAGTCCGGCGGCTACGACGTCGACCGCCCCGGCGGGCACCTCGACGACGACGCCGGCGCGCTCGGCGAACCGGGGCGCCGAGCGCGACGCCCGGGTGGTCGTCAGGAGCGCGTAGCCCTCCGGGACGAGCTCGTCGGCGGCCCGCAGCGCGTCCGGGCCGAACACGATCCGCTGGTCGCCGTCGACGTGGGTGAAGGCTCGGGGCATGCCCGCGAGCCTACGAGGGGGACGGCCCCGGCCCCGGCCGCACGACGCCCCGTCCGGTGCGCGAGGCGGCCGGCCGGGCACCGCCGGGCGCCCGCGAACGCCCGGCCGAGGACGACCGGGCCTCGCGGGCCCCCTCCGGATCAGGCCTCGGCGAGCGTGGAGTTGTCGATGACGAAGCGGTAGCGGACGTCCGAGCTGAGGACCCGCTCCCAGGCGTCGTTGATGCCGTCGGCGCCGATCTTCTCGATCTCCGGCGCGATGCCCTTCTCGGCGCAGAAGTCGAGCATCTGCTGCGTCTCGGCGATGCCGCCGATCATCGAGCCGGCGAACGACTTGCGGCCGCCGATGAGGTTGAAGGCGTTCACCGGGAGCTGCTCCGGCGGCGCGCCGACGTTGACGACGGTCCCGTCGATGGCGAGGAGCCCGAGGAACTTGTCGATCTCGATCTTCGCGCTGACCGTGTTGATGATGAGGTCGAAGGTGCCGCCGAGCTGCTCGAACGTCGCCTCGTCCTCCGTCGCGTAGTAGTGGTCGGCGCCCAGCTTCTTGCCGTCCTCCTCCTTGCTCAGCGTGCGGGAGAGCACCGTGACCTCGGCGCCCATGGCGTGGGCGATCTTGACGGCCATGTGGCCGAGGCCGCCCATGCCGACGACGCCGACCTTCTTGCCGGGGCCGGCCTTCCAGTGGTGCAGGGGCGAGTAGGTCGTGATGCCGGCGCAGAGCAGCGGCGCGGCGGCGTCGAGCTCGATCTCGTCGGGGATGGAGAGCACGAAGCCCTCCTTCACGACGACGTCGCTCGAGTAGCCGCCCTGGGTGACGGTGCCGTCCTCGTCCTTCATGCCGTAGGTCTGCGTCGAACCGGGGATGCAGTACTGCTCCTCGCCCTTCTCGCAGGCGGAGCACTCGCCGCACGAGTCGACCATGCAGCCGACGCCGACGCGGTCGCCGACCTGGAACTTCGAGACGTCGGGACCGACGGCCTTGACGATGCCCGCGATCTCGTGGCCCGGCACGAGCGGGTACTCGATCTCGCCCCACTCGCCGCGGGCGAAGTGGATGTCGGAGTGGCAGATGCCGCAGAACTTGATGTCGATGTGGACGTCCGTGGCCCCGAGCTCGCGGCGCTCGATGGTGAGCGGCTCGAGCGGGTCGGAGACGGACGTGGCGCCGTAGGCGCTGGCGGTGGTGGTCATGCGGTGGGTCCTGTCGTGCGGGGCTGGTGGGCGGCCGGGCCCGGGGGGTCGCGCCCGGCCGGGGTGGGGCCGGGGCGGGGCGGCCGCCGTCGTTCGCGAGGGGATCGGTGCGCCGGGTGGACGGCGCGGCCTCGCCCGTCCCCTACCCAGACGGACCGCGTCGGCCGCGCCCGGCGCCCGGCGACCCCTCGGGACGACACGGTGGCACGGCCGGGCGCCGGGGGGGAGAGGCGGATCCGCTCCCCGGACCGATCGCTCCCGGGGAGCGATCCGTCCCCCTCTCCGTCCCCGGACGGGGTGGGATCATGGCGGGGTGAGCGACGTCAACCGCAACGAGCTCGGCGCCTTCCTGAAGGCCCGCCGGGCGGAGCTGACCCCGCAGGCCGTGGGTCTCGCGGACACCGGGACGCCGCGGCGGGTCCCCGGACTGCGCCGCGAGGAGGTGGCGGGGCTCGTCGCGATCAGCACGGACTACTACGCCCGGATCGAGCAGGGGCGGATCAGCGTGTCCGGCCCGGTGCTCGAGGCGATCGCCCGGGTCCTCGGCCTGGACGAGACGCAGAGCGCGTACCTCCGGGAGCTCGCGGGCCGGCCGAGCGTCGCCCGGCCGCGCCGACGGGCCCCGCAGCGCCTGGACCCGCAGATGCGCCGCGTGCTCGACGGGCTGACGGAGTGGCCGGCGATGGTCCTCGGCCGCCACCTGCAGATCCTCGGCTGGAACCGCCAGGCGGCCGCGCTCATCGCCGACTTCGGGGCGATCCCGGAGGCGCGGCGCAACTACGTGCGGATGATCTTCACCGACCCGCGGATCGAGGCGCTGTTCCCGGACTGGGACGCCGTCGTCCGCTCGTGCGTGGCGACCCTGCGCCTCGAGGCCGGCCGCTTCCCGGACGACCCCGAGCTCGCGAGCCTCGTCGGCGACCTGTCGCTGAAGCACCCGGACTTCCGCGAGCGGTGGGCCGCCCGGCACGTGCAGAGCCACGGGAGCGGCACGAAGCGCTTCCGCCACCCCGTCGCGGGCGACCTCACGCTGGACTGGCAGACGCTGACCTGCCCGACGGACCCCGAGCAGCACCTGACGGTCTACTCCGCCGAGCCCGGGTCGCCGTCGCACCAGGGCCTGCTGTTCCTGAGCTCCTGGGCCGCGGAGCAGGTCGAGCGGGCGCCCGTCGACCCGACGGGCTGAGGGTCCGCGGCGCGGGCCGCTGGACGCCGGCTGGACGCCCGCCGGACCCCGCCTCAAGTCGGAGGGACCCCCGCCGATCAACGGTGCGCAAGGGGCGACACGGACGTCGCCCCGGGAACATCAACCACAGCGGATCAAGGAGATCAGCGCATGTCCCTTCGCATCAACACCAACGTCGAAGCCTTCAACGCCCACCGCAACCTCTCCGGCACGAGCGACAAGATCGCCAAGTCGATGGAGCGCCTGTCGTCCGGCCTGCGGATCAACCGCGCGTCCGACGACGCGGCCGGCCTCGCCATCTCCGAGAAGATGCGCGGCCAGATCGGCGGCCTCGACCAGGCCAAGCGCAACGCCCAGGACGGCATCTCGCTCGTCCAGACGGCGGAGGGCTCGCTGACCGAGGTCCACTCGATCCTCCAGCGCGTCCGCACCCTCGCGGTGCAGTACCAGAACGGCACCGTCGGGACCAAGGACAAGGAGGCGATCGATTCGGAGGTCAAGCAGCTGACGACGGAGCTCGAGGCCGTCGGCACCCGTGCCGAGTTCAACGGCACGAAGCTCCTGAACGCGACGGGCACCGTCACGTTCCAGGTCGGCGCCAACGGCGGGGAGACCACCACGGTCGCCCTCGTGTCCCTGGGCACGACGCTCGGCGCCTCGGTCGCCGGGCTGACCACGCTGGCGTCCAGCTCCATCGCGTCGATCGACGCCGCGATCGAGTCGGTCTCGAAGGTCCGCGCCGACTTCGGTGCCGTCCAGAACCGCCTCGAGCACACCCTGAACAACCTCTCCGTGTACCAGGAGAACCTGACCTCGTCCGAGAGCCGCATCCGCGACGTGGACATGGCCAACGAGATGGTCTCGCTGACCAAGAACCAGGTGCTCTCCCAGGCCGGCACGGCGATCCTGTCGCAGGCGAACCAGGCGTCCCAGGGCGTCCTGTCGCTCCTGCGCTAGACCCGGGAGCTCCTGCGGGCCGCGTGCGGAACCACGCGGCCCCGCAGCCCGAGAACGACGCGCCCCGTGGCCCTGCCGCCCGGGGCGCGTCGTCGTTCAAGAACACCGGTGCGGGGCCGATCACGGGGCCATGGCCCTCCGACTGTCCTCGACCTCCGGCGCCGCTCTGTCCTCGCCGGAGGACGCGCCCGTCCTCGCCGCGCTCTCCCGCGCCGCGGACGCCCTGGGCCGCCACGACCTGGCGGCCTGGGCGGCGACGTTCTCCGCCGCCGGCGAGCTCCCCGGTCAGGCGGGCTTCGAGGCCCGCATCCGGCTCGTCGAGGCGGCCCTCCGCGACCCGGCACCGACGTCCGGCGATCCGTCGCCGGTCCCGTCGCCCGGACGCACCGCGGAGCGGCTGCACGCCGTCGCCGTCGCGCTCGTCGGCGTGCTCGAGGCCGGGCCGCACGAGCCCGTGCTGCTGAACCAGGCGGGCGTCGTCCTCTCCGAGCTCGGGGCGCTCGACGCCGCCGAGGCGCTCTTCCGCGCC
>WLOB01000343.1 GCA_009699505.1 Actinomycetota bacterium
CCCCGGCCGCGACCGCGGCCGGAAGCGCGGCGTCGGCGTCACCCGCCGCGCCGATCCGCTCGTAGAGCACCTCGAGCAGGAGCGGGGAGAGGGCGATCCGGCCCTCCGGTCGGGCGGCGGCGAGACGGTCCGCGGCGGAGGTCGCGGTCTGCGAGGAGGATGCGGTCATGGCGAGGGAGCGGGGTCGGGCCGCGGGCGGGCGACGGGAGTCCCGGACGCTAGCCCTCGCGCCACGGGACCGCAACCGTCGCGCGGGCCGCGGACGTCGTCCGGCCGGAGCTCAGGCGCCCGAGGAGCCCCACCGGCTCCAGGACTCGGGAACGCCCTCTCCGCCCTGGGCGAAGTGCGCGAGGTCGACGGCGAGGAAGAGCGCCCGCGCCTCGGCGACGACGACCGCCCGCTCGTCCAGCAGCCGCGCGGTGAGGTGGAGCTTGCGGCCGTCGCGGGCCGTCGACCGGGCCTCGACGGTCATCGGGTGGTGCAGCAGGGCCGGCGCGCGGAAGTCCACGTTGATGTTCGCGGTCACCGCCGGGGTCTCCAGCACGACCAGGAGCGAGCCGAGCGCATCGTCCAGGACGGTCGCGACCGCGCCGCCGTGGGCGATGCCGGGGGCGCCCTGCTGCCGCTGGTCGAACGTGACGTCCCCGCGGATGATATCGCCGTCCAGGCGCATCCGGAGGCCCATGCCGGCGGGGTTCTGCGATCCGCATCCCAGGCAGTGGGGGTGGTGCTCGGGGATCGTCCCGTCCGCGGCGACCCTCATGCGTGACGCTCCAGGGCGGCGACTGCGTCGTGCTCCAGGCGTCGGATCTCCTGCAGCACGGCGTCGGCGGCGGGGTGGTCGTGCGCCGCGGCCTCGACGGCGAGACGCTCCCAGGCGTCGCTGAGCCGGCGGAACACGACCGCGGTGTCGGCGACGAGCGGGTCCTCCAGCCCGACGGCGGTCTCCTCGAGGAAGCCGGCCTGCAGCGAGCGGAACATCGCGCCGCCGGTCCCGGCCTTGACGATGAGGACGCGCAGGACGTCGAGGACCGCCGGAAGCCCGTCGCCGAAGATCGCCGGCCACCGCGGGAACGACGCGGCGAGGTGGTCGACGCCGCGCAGGCCGGTGTGGCCGCCGAGCCCGCCCACCGACGCGGCGCCTTCCCGCATGTTCGTCAGTGCGGTGGTCACCGCGCTGCGGAACGCGTCGCGCAGCGGGGGCAGCGCGGTCGGCCAGTGGTACTCGAAGGTGGCGCTGCGGTTGGGACCGGGGAACGCCGCGGAGTTGCGGGCCCGGTGCAGGCTCTCGAGCGAGCAGCGCTGCAGCTCCTCGCGGTCGTTGTCGGCCACCCAGGCGACGCCCTGTTCGACGTCGTAGTCGACGATGACGATGTCGTGGCGGGTGTTGCTCATCCGGACCCGGAGGTACTCGAGCTCACCGATGTCGGCCCAGACCATCGGCGGCGCTCCCCGGTCGATCGAGGCGCGGGCCCACGCCCAGCCCTCGTCGGGATCGTCGGTCTGGCGCAGGTCGATCGAGGCGCCGAGGTGCCCGGCGACGTCGACCTCCATCGTCCCCGAGCGGCCGACGAGGTAGAACGGGACACCGGGGACCTCGTCGCCGTAGAAGAACCCGTAGCCCCCGGAGAGCCCGAAGACCATCGGCTCCGACAGCGGGATGCCGTCGTAGTCCAGCCCGTGGAACTCGAGGAGGTCGCGGAGGGCTCCGGACCCGCAGTGCCCGGCCTTGCGGTGCGGGAACGCCCGGGCCCGGGCGGGCGGAGCGGACGGGGTGACGGAGCCGGAATCGTTGCCCATCGATCTAGCGTACTGTTGATTCCCCGATCGGAGAGCTTGTGCGCCACCGCAGAGATCGCCCACGTCACAGCCTGCGCCCTACGGCGTTCCTGGCATCCCGTCTCCGGCCCTCCGCGCGTTCCACGGCCCGACCGCACAGATCGCGTGGCGGGAGGCTGCGGCACGTCGTCGTGCCCGCCGTCACCGGTTCCGCGTCATCCCGCGTCCGGCGTGACCGTGCGTCGGACGCCGCGCCGGCCGGGGACGGCCGTGACGCGGCGCGGAGCGGGGCTCCGCGCCGCCCGGCGCGCCGCCCATGCAACGCATCGCATTCGACGACGAGCACGGCATGTACCGGGACACCGTCCGGCGCTTCATCGCCCAGGAGATCGTGCCCAACGACCAGGAGTGGGAGGACGCCGGGGCGGTCGACCGCGACCTGTTCCAGCGGGCCGCGGCCCAGGGGCTCCTCGCCATGCAGGTGCCCGAGGAGCACGGCGGCCTCGGCCTGGACGACTTCCGGTTCAACCAGATCGTCGGGGAGGAGGTCGGGATCGCCGGCGTCATCGGCAGCGGGACCGGCATCACGCTGCACACCGACGTCGTCCTCCCGTACATCCTCGAGCTCGCGACCGACGAGCAGCGCGAGCGGTGGCTGCCCGGCATCGCGGACGGGACGCTGATCACTGCGCTGGGGCTGACGGAGCCTGGGATGGGCTCGGACCTCGCGGGCATGGGGACCTCCGCCCTGGCGACCGACGGGGGCTACCAGGTCAACGGCTCGAAGACGTTCATCACCAACGGCATCAACGCCGACCTCGTCGTCACGGCGGTGAAGACCGACCCGGCGCAGCGCCACCGCGGCATCTCGCTGCTGGTGCTCGAGCGCGGGATGGAGGGCTTCGAGCGCGGCCGCAACCTGCAGAAGATCGGGATGCACGCCCAGGACACCGCCGAGCTGTTCTTCCGCGACGTCCAGGTGCCCGCCGAGAACCTGCTCGGCCGCGAGGGCGAGGGCTTCCGCTACATGAGCCAGAACCTCGCACAGGAGCGCATCAGCATCGCGGTGTCGGCGGTCGGCGCCGCCCGCGGCGCGCTGGACGCGACGCTGGCGTACACGAAGGAGCGCAACGCCTTCGGACAGTCCGTCGCATCGTTCCAGGCCTCGCGGTTCGCGCTGGCCGAGATGGCCACGGAGCTGGAGATCGCCCTCCACTACTGCGACCAGGCGGTCCTCGCGCTCAACCGCGGGGACCTCACCCCGGTCGACGCGGCGATGGCGAAGTGGTGGACGACGGAGCTGCAGGGCCGCATCGTCGACCGCTGCCTGCAGCTGCACGGCGGCTACGGCTACATGCTCGAGTACCCGATCGCGCGCTTCTACACCGACTCGCGGATCTCGCGGATCTACGGCGGGACGACCGAGATCATGAAGGAGATCATCGGCCGCGACATCGTCGGCCGGTAGCCGCTGCGCCACCGCTCCCGGGCCGCCGGGGCACCCGTTCAGGTCCGCGCCGGCCGTCGGTCCGCGGCCGCGTACGACGCCGCGCCGGTGAGCGCCGTCGCCCCGAGCACCGCGGGCCACGCCCCGATCCTGCGGGCGAGCGGGTGCGACGCCCCGAACCCGGCGAGGTACACGCCGGTGAGGACCGACGCGGTGGGCGCCCCCCGATCGCGGTGCCACGTGGCCCCGCACCAGCCCAGCGCACCGACCATGGCGATCAGCGCCCCGGACCGCGACCCGACGCGGGAGGCGATCACGTAGCTGCCCAGCATCGAGCCGGCGGCGACAGGGGCGGTCGGGAGGGCCATGAACGGCAGTTCTAGCACCGCGACCGCAGGACCACGGCTCCGCCCCGCCGTCGGCTCGCCCCACCTCGGGTGACGCCACGCTCACCCTCCGCATCGGGCCCCGGCCCGACCCGGACGCGACGTTGACGGGGCGTCGGATACGGTGACCCCATGAGCGGGACAGGGCACGCGGACATTCTGGCCACCGGCGGCGGCGCGGCGCCGGACCTCGGGCCGCCGGGCGCGTCCGTGGCGCGGCAGTGGGCCGGCGGGCCGACCCCTCGGCCCTGACCCTGCCGTGGCCCGCAGCACGCAGGACGGCCGCACGGGACCCCCGGCCTCCGCCGACCGCGACCGCGACGCGTACGACGCACCGCGGCGTCCCCTGCGCGACGACCGGCCCGCGCGGGCGAGGGCGATGCGCGAGGGCGCACGGCCGTCCACGTACGCCGAGATCGCCGAGGCCCTCGGCGTGTCGGAGACGACCGCGCACCGGTGGGGGACCGCCAAGGGGACACCGACGACCCGGCGACCGCAGCGCGCACCGACGTGCGCGCGGTGCGCAGGGCCCGGATCGCAGGTCTACGCGCGGTGCCGGCTCTGCAGGTCGGTCCTCCGGCACGCGGAGAGCGCCCGGGCCATCATGGCACTGATCGCGTCCGGCACCGCGCCGCGGGCCGCCGCGCTGCGGGAGGCCGATCCGGGGCTCAACGCGATCAAGGTCGAGCTCCTCCTCCGGCAGCTGCGTGCGACGGGCGTGCTCCCCCCGCAGCGCACCGGCCCGCAGGACCTCGCGCACCGGCCGCTCGTGCGGGCGCTCGTCGAGGGCCGCGGCGCCAGCACCGAAGGGACGACCGCGGCACAGCGCGAGGCCGCCACGATCGCCGCGGGATGCCTCCTCGCCGCGCGAGGATGATGCGCGCGGCGCCGTCGGGCCCGACCTCGCGGGCCCGGCTCCCGATCCGGACCGTCGGCGTAACGTGGACCGAACGTTGACGCCATGTCGAATTGCGTACAGTCCTGCTCTGTCGTGCGGCGACCGTCACACGCGTCACCGAGAGTTCCGGTCCGTTCTTCGGACGTCGTGAGCGGGAGAGCCATGAGCATCATCGACCCCCCCAGCGTGGCCACAGAGCTGCTGCCGATCTCTCCCGTGCGGCCGTCCGACGGCTCACGGCACACGGCCCCGAACGCATGAACGCCGCCGGAGCGGTGCTTCGTGGTCCGGTCGGGCGGGTGGCGCTTGCGTTGCTGGTCGTCGTGGTCGTCGTGGTGGTGCTGCTGACGCGTGGGTCGGGGTCGTATCGGGTGGTGATGGTGGTGCCTGA
>WLOB01000344.1 GCA_009699505.1 Actinomycetota bacterium
AGTACGGCTCGACGCCCGTCGCGCGGCTGATCAGCGCCGCCACCGAGCCCGTCGCCGGCAGGGACCCCTGCGGCGACGGGCCGATGTTGTCGGGATTGGTGGCGATGAACCGCGCACCCGCGTCGATCAGCCGGATCGCCTGCGTGATCCGCTCGAAGCTGTAGGTGCGGGTCTCCCCCAGGACGACGTAGTCCGGGTCGCGCTCCGTCAGCGTGTACCCGGCGTCGTGCAGCGCCGTGGTCAGGCCGGCCTCGCCGATGACGAACGCCGAGCCGCCCGGGCGCTGGTCGGCCAGGAAGTGCGCCGTGGCGAGCGCCGAGGTCCAGATCGCGGTCTCCGGGATCTGCAGGCCGCTGGCCAGGAGGCGCGCCGAGAGGTCGCGCTGCGTGTAGATCGAGTTGTTCGTCAGGACGAGGAACGGCCGGCCGAGCTCGCGCAGGCGCTCGAGGAACCGGTCCGCGCCCGGGACCATCCGCTCCTCGTGGACGAGCACCCCGTCCATGTCCATGAGCCAGGAGGTGATCTCGCGCGTCGCCATCTGCCGCCAGCGTAGCGGCGGTCGTCCGCTCCGCCGGGGCGTGCGGACGGTCGGCGTGCCGGACGCCGGTCACGCACATCGTACGCCCGCGACGGTGCGGCGGCGGCCGCGTGCCGGGCCGCCCCGGGGCCCGGGGGGTCGTGGTGGCATTCCGCGCCCACGTCCGTACCATGGTCGTGAATGACACCCCCCGTGGACGACGAGTCCTCCAGTCCTGAGCGTGCCGCTCCGCACGCCGACGACGATCCTCCTCGAGGTGCCGGGCGCGCCGTAGCGCGCGTCCTCCCCCGAGAGACCCTCCTCCACGACGGGAGCCCGGTCGCATGACCGAGATCCTCCTGATCCTCGTGGCGCTCGCCCTGGTCGCCGCGTGCGGCGCCTTCGTCGCGGCCGAGTTCAGCCTGATCACCGTCGACCGCAACGCGGTGGACAAGCTCGCCGCCGACGGCGACCGGCGCGCGAAGAGCGTGTCGAACGCGCTGCGCACGCTGTCGTCGCAGCTCTCGGGCGCCCAGCTCGGGATCACCGTCACGAACCTCGCGATCGGCTTCCTCGCCGAGCCCGCGATCGCGCGCCTGGTCGACGGCCCGCTCGAGTCCCTCGGGCTCAGCGACACCGCCTCGAAGGGCGTCGCGGTGACCATCGCCCTGGTCCTGGCGACCTCGATCACCATGGTCTTCGGCGAGCTCGTGCCGAAGAACCTCGCGATCTCGAGCCCGATCGCCACCGCCCGCGCCGTCGCCGGCTTCCAGCGCGGCTTCACGCACGGGATGGCCTGGCCGCTGCGCGTGCTGAACGGCTCGGCCAACTGGATCCTCCGCCGGATGGGGATCGAGCCGCAGGAGGAGCTCGCGTCCGCCCGCTCGGCCCAGGAGCTCTCCTCGCTCGTGCAGCGCTCCGCGGAGCAGGGCACCCTCGAGACGAACACCGCCACGCTGCTGCAGCGCTCGCTCGCGTTCGGCGAGCGGCGCGCGGACGACGTCATGACGCCCCGCACGCGGATGAAGGCCATCGACGCGGACGAGTCCGTCGCGGCCGTGCTCGAGCTGGCCCGCGAGACCGGGCACTCCCGCTTCCCCGTCGAGGTCGAGGACTCCGAGGAGATCGCCGGCATCGTCCACATCCGCCACGCCGTGGCCGTCGACTTCGCGCGCCGGGGCGAGGTCCTCGTCGGGGACGTGATGGTCCCGCCCGTCGTGGTGCCCTCCACCCTGGAGCTCGACCCGCTGATGACCGTGCTGCGCCAGGGAGGCCTGCAGATGGCCGTCGTCGTCGACGAGTTCGGCGGCGTCGACGGCATCGTGACGCTCGAGGACCTGATCGAGGAGATCGTCGGCGAGGTGCTCGACGAGCACGACGACCGCAGCTCGGTCGCCCGCCGGCAGGCCGACGGCTCGTGGCTCCTGCCCGCGCTGCTGCGCCCGGACGAGGCCGAGGAGATCATCGGCGTGCCCGTCCCCGAGGACGAGGACTACGAGACGCTCGGCGGCCTCGTCGCCCTGCACCTCGAGCGGATCCCGGACGTCGGCGACGTCGTCGACCTGGGCGTGCCGGACGAGGACGACCCCCACCACCGCGTGCGCTTCACCGTGAACACCATGGACGGCCTCCGGGTCGACGAGCTCCGGGTGGTCGTCGAGCACGTCGAGCGTCCCGACGACGACGAGGAGGACGAACGATGAGCGATCTGGTCGGCGTCCTCATCGCGGTCGCGCTGCTCGGCTTCAACGCCTTCTTCGTCGGGGCGGAGTTCGCCCTGATCTCCGCCCGCCGGACCGAGATCGAGCCGAAGGCCGACGCGGGCTCCCGCGTCGCCAAGGTCACGCTCGGGGCGATGGAGAACGTCTCCCTGATGATGGCCGGCGCGCAGCTGGGCATCACGATCTGCTCGCTCGGCCTCGGCTACATCGGTGAGCCCGCGATCGCGCACATCCTCGAGCCCGTGTTCGCGGACTTCGGGGTCTCGGAGTCGCTGCAGTACCCCATCTCCTTCGCGATCGCCCTGACGCTCGTGGTCTTCCTGCACGTCGTCGTCGGCGAGATGGTGCCGAAGAACATCGCCCTGGCCGGCCCGGACCGCGCGGCGCTCGTCCTCGGGCCGCCGCTCGTCCTGATCGTCCGCATCCTCCGCCCGTTCATCGCGGCGCTCAACCGGGTCGCGAACATCACGCTCCGCAGCGTGGGCGTGACGCCGAAGGACGAGGTCACGAGCGCGTTCACGCGCGACGAGGTCGCGGACCTCGTCGAGGAGAGCCACCGCGAGGGGCTCCTCGAGCACGGCGAGGGCCGCCTGCTGCTCGACGCGCTGCAGTTCGAGGACCGCACCGCCCAGGCCGTGCTGCTGCCGATGGACGAGCTCGTCACGGTGACCGTCCGCACGACGCGGGCGGAGGTCGAGCGCCTGGCCGGCGAGACGGGGTACTCCCGCTTCCCGGTCGTGCTGGACGACGGCGCGCTCTCGGGCTACCTGCACCTGAAGGACCTGCTCGTCCAGGACGACCGCTCGCGCGACGAGGTCGTCCCCGCGCGGGACCGCCGGACCCTGCCGACCGTCGGGGTGGGCGACCGCCTGCGGACGGTGCTGCAGACGATGCAGCGCTCGCGGGCGCACCTCGCCCGGGTCGTGGACGGCGAGGAGCGCGCGCTCGGCGTCGTGGCGCTCGAGGACGTGCTCGAGGAGCTCGTCGGCGAGATCCGCGACGAGAGCCGCCGCGCCGTCGGCTGAGGCCGGCGGCGACGTCGCCGGCGCGTCAGCCGACGAGGCGGTAGCCCACGCCCGTCTCCGTGCGGATCAGCCGGGCGCCGCGCGCGCCCGGGCCTGCGTCCCCGGCGGCGCCCTGCACCGGCGCCTCGAGCTTGCGGCGCAGGTTGGCGATGTGGGTGCGCAGGGTCGCGGTGTCGTCGGCGTAGGCCGCGCCCCAGACCTCGAGCAGCAGGGCGCCGTGGGTCAGGAGGCGCCCGCGGTGGCGGACGAGCGTCCGCAGCAGCGCGAACTCGATCGGCGTCAGGCGCAGCTCCTCCCCCGCGCGCAGCACCCGGTGGTCGGCCAGGTCGATCTCGAGGTCGCCGACCCGGACGACGGCCTCGTCGGCGGCGGGCGCCGCCCGCCGCAGCGCCGCCCGCAGCCGGGCGAGCAGCTCGTCGGGCCCGAACGGCTTCGTCACGTAGTCGTCGGCGCCGGCCTCGAGCGCGCGGACCTTCTCGGCCTCCTCGTCGACGGCGGAGAGCACGAGGATCGGGATCTGCGTCCACTCGCGCAGCCCCCGGCAGATCTCGACGCCGCTGCCGTCGGGCAGCATGAGGTCGACGATCGCCGCGTCCGGGGCGTGCAGGGCGGCCAGGTCGAGGGCCTCCTGCACCCCGCCGGCCGGCAGGGCCTCGAAGCCCGCGTCGCGCAGGAGCACGCGCAGGGCGCGGACGATCTGCCGCTCGTCGTCCACCACGAGCACGGTGCGGCCGCCGGCGCTCACGCCGGCCCCCCGCGCCGGGCCTCGGACGACGTCTGCGGGGTCGCGCGGACCGCGGGCGGCGCGCCCGGCGCGGCGGAGGTCGCGGGCCGGGCGGCCGGTGCGGTCGCGGCCGCCCCGTCGTCCGTCGCCGGCGGGAGCTCGAGCACGAACGCCGTGCCCTGCCCCGGGTAGCTCTCGACCCGCAGCGTCCCGCCGTTGGCCTCCGCCAGACCCCGCGCGATCGCGAGGCCCAGGCCGCTGCCGGGACCCGCCGCCTCGCCACCGCGCCGGAACGGCAGGAAGAGCTCGTCGCGGCCCGCCGGGTCCAGGCCGGGGCCGCCGTCGACGACCCGGACGACGGCGTGCCCGCGCCGGCTGGCGACGCGGACGAGCACGTCGGCGCGGTCGTCCCGGGGGCCCCGGCCGTGGAGGAGCGCGTTCTCCACGAGGTTCGACACGATCCGCGCGATCTGGGTCGGGTCGACGCGCGCCCGGGGCGGGGGGTCCTCCGTCTCGAGGCGCACCGCGGCGACCTCGGGGTGCGTGCGCGTCATCGCGTCGAGCGCGTCGCGGACGACGTCGTCCAGCGGCACGTCGTCCGGCCGGGGTGCGGCGGCGCCGGCCTCGACGCGCGAGAGGTCCAGGAGCTTCGAGATCAGCCCGGCCAGGCGGTCGCTGCCCTCGACGATCCCCGACGCCAGCTCGTCGCGCTCCCCGACCGAGATCGACGCGGAGCGCAGCGCGGCCGCGGCCACGGAGATCTGGGTGAGCGGCGTGCGCAGGTCGTGCCCGACGGTCCGCAGGAGCGTCGTGGCGACCTCGTTGGCGCGCCGCAGGCCCGCGGCCTGCACGGCCTCCTCGGCGAGCCGCTCCCGCTCGACGGCGGCCGCCACCGCGGCGCCGAGCGCCGG
>WLOB01000345.1 GCA_009699505.1 Actinomycetota bacterium
CCGATGACGTCCTGCGACCCGTGCGGGACGCCCGACGGCCGCCCGGGGTCGGCCTCAGCGAGGTCGGGCAACGGGGCGTCCCATCCGGCGCCGTCCTCGACGAGGTCCGGCAGCGCGTCGGCCGCCGGCTCCTCGTCGGGCGCGTCGCGCTCGCCGCTCACGCGATGGCGGCGGCGGGCTCCTTGGCGTCCGCGGCGGCCTTCGCCTTGGCGGCCGTCTCGGCGGCCTTGATGCCGGCGGCGGAGGGCGGCTCGGCACCCGGTGCGGCGAGGCCGAGCTTCTCGTAGATGCGGCGCTCGATCTCCTTCGCGATCTCGAGGTTCGCGTCGAGGTGCGCCTTCGCGTTCGTGCGGCCCTGCGCGAGGCGCTCGCCGTCGAACGAGAAGAAGGAGCCGGACTTCTGCACCACGCCGTGCTCGATGCCGAGGTCGATCAGGCAGCCCGAGGTCGAGATGCCCTTGCCGAACTCGATGTCGAACTCGGCCTGCTTGAACGGCGGGGCGACCTTGTTCTTGACGACCTTGACGCGCACGCGGTTGGCGACGGCGTCCGTGCCGTCCTTGATCGTCTCGATGCGGCGGATGTCGAGGCGCTGCGAGCTGTAGAACTTGAGCGCGCGACCACCCGGCTGGGTCTCCGGCGAGCCGAACATCACGCCGACCTTCTCGCGGATCTGGTTCGTGAAGATGCAGAGCGTGTTCGTGCGGTTCAGGTTGCCGGTGAGCTTGCGCATCGCCTGGCTCATCATGCGCGCCTGCAGACCGACGGTCTGGTCGCCCATCTGCCCCTCGAGCTCGGCCCGGGGCGTCAGCGCGGCCACGGAGTCGAGCGCCACCACGTCCACCGCGCCGGAGCGCACGAGCATGTCGGCGATCTCGAGCGCCTGCTCGCCGTAGTCCGGCTGCGACACGAGCAGCTCGTCGATGTCGAGCCCGATCTTCTGGGCGTAGATCGGGTCCATCGCGTGCTCCACGTCGATGAACGCGCAGACGCCGCCCTTCTTCTGGGCCTCCGCGAGGATGTGGTAGACGAGCGTCGTCTTGCCGGAGGACTCCGGGCCGAAGATCTCGATGACGCGGCCGCGCGGCACGCCGCCGACGCCGAGGGCGATGTCGAGCGAGAGCGCGCCGGTCGGGACGACGTCCACGCGGGAGTGCGCGCCCTCCTCGCCCATGCGCATCACGGTGCCCTTGCCGTACTGCCGTTCGATCTGCTGCAGGGCGCCCTGCAGGGCGGCGTCGCGGGCCTTCGCCGTCGCCTCGGTCTCCTTGGGAGCCATCTCAACTGTCCTCAACGTTGGGAGCGGAATGTCATTGTCCGCCGGGGTGCGGACGGAACCGAACCGTACGCACGTTCGTATGCCGCGTTGAGACGCGGACCGTGACGAAGCGGTGACGACACGAACGCACGTTCGCACACCCGTCGGACGGAACGCGCCCCCGGAGGTCCCTGCACCGCCCGCGGACGTGGCCCGCGGACGACGTCCGGGGCCGGCCCGCTCAGGCCGCGTCGTGCTCGCCGGCGAGGACCCGGCGCACGAGGTGCAGCGCGGCGGTCGTCGTCAGCTCGCGCACCCGGGCGCGGTCGCCCGGGAGGCGCAGGTGCCGCGAGAGGGTGCCCTCGGGTCCCGTCACCGCGACGTGGACGGTGCCGACGGGCTTGTCGTCCGTCCCGCCGCCCGGGCCGGCGATCCCCGTCGTCGAGATCGCGACGTCGACGCCGAGGCGCTCGCGCGCGCCGGCGGCCATCGCGGCGGCGACCTCGGGCGACACGGCGCCGTGGGCCGCCAGGAGCGCCGGGTCGACGCCCAGGGCCTGCTCCTTGACGGCGTTGGAGTAGGAGACGATGCCGCCCTCGACGACGTCGGACGACCCCGGCAGCCGCGTGAGGCGCCCCGCGAGCAGCCCGCCCGTGCACGACTCGGCGGTCCCGACGGTCCAGCCGCGCTCGCGCAGGCCGTCCAGGACGAGCTCGTCGACCGTGCGCCCGTCCGGCGAGAAGACGGCGTCGCCGTGCCGCTCCACGAGGAACGCCTCGAACGCCCGGCCGGCCTCCTCCTGCTCGGGCGTCCAGCGCGAGACGACCTCGAGCTCTCCCCCGCGCATGCAGGTCGTGATCTCGAAGGAGTCCACGGCGACGCCGGCTGCCCGGGCGTCCCGCATCGTGTTCGCGAGCTCGGACTCCGGCAGGCCGAAGAGGCGGACGGTCGACTCGTGCAGCGACGTCGCGCCGCCGATCGCGGCGAGCAGGCCGGGGTGGGTCTCCACCGTCGCCCACATGGGCTGCAGCTCCGGCGGCGGGCCCGGGAGCACGACGACGGTCGGCGTCGGCGGCCGGTCCGGGTCGTCGTCCGTCGGGGGCACGACCAGGCCCGGCGCGGTGCCCACGGGCTCGAGCACCGCGGCGCCGTCGGGCACCATCGCCTGCTTGCGGTTGGCCTCGCGGACCGCCTCCTGGCTGATGCCCTTCCAGCGCTTGGACATCGGCTCGATGATCTTCCAGATCCGCCCCTCGAGCGCCTCGTCGAGGCGGAAGTCGCGGTGCGTGAACTCCGCGACGATCTGGGCGGTCAGGTCGTCCTCGGTGGGCCCGAGGCCGCCCGAGGTGATGAGCAGCTCGACGCCCTGGTCGCGGGCGTGCTCGAGCGCCGAGCGCAGGTCCTCGGGCCGGTCGCCGACCACGACGGTCGAGACGTGCTGGACGCCGAGCGCCCCGAGGCGGCGGGCCAGCCAGGGGCCGTTGGCGTCAGCGACCCAGCCGCCGAGGACCTCCGTCCCGGTGACGACGACGATGGCGCGGGGCGTGGTCACGAGCAGCTCGGGCGTCGGGAGTCGGGCAGGCGGGTGCGGCGGTCCTTCGTGATGCGGTAGGCGATCACGTTCTTGTCGTCGGCCCGCAGTCGCAGGCGACGGGAGCCGTCGCGCACGGTGACGCCGGCGCTCAGCGCGACGTCGAAGGACTTCGAGCGCAGCGTCCGGGTGCTGCGTCCCGCGCGCAGGTTCAGCGTCGAGACGACGCGCTTGCCCGCGGCGTCGCGCACGCAGACGGACGCGGCCTCGGACCGCGGGGCGGTGATCCTCAGGCGCACGATGGCGGCCTGGCGCCGGCGCTCCCGCCGGGCCTCGATCCGCTCCGTCTCGGACGTCCGCCGCGGCGTCGTGTCCGTGGTCGTCGTCGGGGCCGTGGCGGTCGCGCCCTCGTCCTCGCTCCTGCTGAGCTGGTAGACGGCGAAGATCGCGCCCGCGACGAGGAGGAGCAGCACGAGGATCGGCAGGACGCTCGTGCGCTTCTGCGGTCCGAACGCCCCGCCGCCCCCGCCACCGGCGCCGACGCGTCCGCGGCGGCCGCCGCGACGACCCCGCGGTCCGCCCCCGCCCTGCGAGCCCTGGGCGACCTCGTAGGGCTCGTGGCGGAACTTGTACTCCTCCCCCAGGAGCTTGGCGTCGAGTCCGAGGGCCTCCGCGTAGGTGCGCAGGAAGCTCTTCACGAAGGTGGTGCCGGGCAGCAGGCTCCACTCCTCGTTCTCGAGGGCGCGCAGGTACTTCGCGCGGATCTTCGTCCGCGACTCGACCTCCGCGATGTCGATGCCGGCGCGCATGCGGGCCTCGCGCAGGGTGACGCCGATCTCTGGCATGAACCCGGAAGGCTATCGGCCCCGTGCGGTGCGGGAAGGGCGCGGGCTCATTCGCCGCCCGACCCGAGCACCGCGTGGTCGCCCGTGCGGTCGTCCGAGGTGTCGCCGGAGGGCGGCGCGTGCGGACCGATCGGCTCCCCGCCGTCGCCGCCGTCCCCCGCCGGGTCGGCCCCGCCGGGGGACGCCTTGCCCCGGATCTGCTGCAGGACGCGCGGCAGGTCCATGGGCTGGACGAGCACCTGGCGGGCCTTCGAGCCCTCGAAGCCCGAGACGATGCCGCGGCGCTCCATCATGTCCACGAGCCGTCCCGCGCGGGTGTAGCCGACGCGCAGCCGGCGCTGGAGGCCCGACGTGGAGGCGGCGCCCATCTCGACGACCATCTCGACGGCGTCCGCGAGCAGCGGGTCCTCGTCGGCGTCGTTGGGGTCCGCGTCCTCCGGCTCCTCGGGGCTCTCGTCGTCGCGGGCCTCGAGCAGGTCCTCGCGGATGTCCGGCTCGCCCTGCCGGGCCCAGTGCTCCGTGAGCGCCGCGATCTCGGCCTCGTCGATGTAGGCGCCCTGGATGCGGGTGAGCTTGGACGACCCGACCGGGTTGAAGAGCATGTCGCCGCGACCGAGCAGCGACTCCGCGCCGTTCTGGTCGAGGATGACGCGCGAGTCCGTCTGCGACGACACGGAGAACGCGATCCGGGACGGCACGTTGGCCTTGATCATCCCGGTGATGACGTCCACGCGCGGGCTCTGCGTCGCGAGCACGAGGTGGATGCCGACCGCGCGCGCCTTCTGGGCGATGCGGATGATCGCGTCCTCGACGTCGGCCGGGGCGACCATCATCAGGTCCGCGAGCTCGTCGATGACGCAGAGGATGTACGGCAGCGGCTCGTCGCCGTCCTCGATCCGGACCTTGTTCAGCTCGATGAGCGAGCGGGTCTTCTTCACGCTCATGACGCCGTAGCGCCACTCCATCTCGCGCACGAGGTTCTGCAGCGCGTTGGCCGCCATCTTCGGGCTCGTGATGACCGGCGTCAGCAGGTGCGGGATCGCCTCGTAGTGGTTCAGCTCGACCTGCTTGGGGTCGACGAGCACCAGGCGGACGTCGTCCGGCGTGGCGTGCAGCAGGATCGACGAGAGCATCGCGTTGACGCAGCCGGACTTGCCGGCGCCGGTGGTGCCGGCGACGAGCATGTGCGGCATCTTCGCCAGGTCGGCGCCGATCGCCTTGCCCGACACGTCCTTGCCCAGC
>WLOB01000346.1 GCA_009699505.1 Actinomycetota bacterium
CAGCACCGGTTCCTCTTCTCGGCCTGCCGCATCCCGGGCGACCCGCAGGACACCGCCCGGACCCCCTACACCGACGCCTGGCCGGGACCGTCGCGCGAGCGCCACGTCGTGGTGCTGCACCGCGGGCGGGCGTTCCGGATGGACGTGGTCGGGCCGGAGGGCCGGCCCCACGTGCCGGGCGAGCTCGAGGACGGGCTGCGGCGGGTCGTCGCCGCCTCGGGGGCCGAGGCCCCCGGACCGTCGGTCGGACCGCTGACGACGACGGCGCGGGCCGCCTGGGCGCGCAGCCGCGAGCGGCTGCGCGCGCTGGACGCCCGCAACGCCGCGACCCTCGACGACATCGAGACGGCCCTCTTCTGCGTCTGCCTCGAGCACGAGCAGCCGGAGGACGTGGTGGCCGCCGGGACCGGCCTGCTGGCGGGCGACAGCCGCAACCGCTGGTTCGACAAGTCCGTCTCGTTCGTGGTCCACCCCGACGGCACCGCGGGCTACAACGGCGAGCACTGCCGGCTCGACGGCACCACCGTGATCGCGATGATCGACGCGGTCCTGGGGCGCACCGCGGCCGAGCACGCCGACGCCTCGGGCGCCCGGCCCCAGGGGTCGCCGGCGGTCCGTCCGCTGGACCTCGTCCTCGACGACGGGCTCCGCGCCGACGTGCAGGACGCACACGAGGCGTTCTGCGCCTACGCGGCGAGCACCGCGACGGCCGCCGTGGCGCTGGACTTCGACAGCGAGCGGGCCAAGCGGCTGGGCGTCTCGCCCGATGCCTTCGCGCAGCTGACCTTCCAGCTCGCTCACCGGCGGGCCACGGGCCACCTCGGCGCGACGTACGAGTCGATCGCGACCCGCACCTTCCGCCACGGACGCACCGAGGCGATGCGGGTCGTCACCGACGAGATCGCGGCGTTCGTCGAGGCGATGGGCGACCCGGAGGCGACCGCCGGAGGGCGGCGCGCCGCCCTCCGCGCCGCCGCCGCCGCGCACGTGGCCCGCGCGCGCGAGTGCCAGGCGGGGCGGGCGCCGGAGCAACACCTGTGGGCGCTCCAGATGCTCCAGGGTCGCCGGGGGGCCGCGCTCGGCGTGCCCGGGCCGTCCGCGCTCTTCGACTCGCCGGGCTGGCGGATCCTGCGCGACGACGTCCTGAGCACGAGCGCCGTGCCGTCGGTCAACGTCCGCTACTGGGGCTTCGGATCCACGAGCGAGCGCTGCATCGGCGTGGCGTACGCGCTGCTGCCCGATCGCTTCCGGCTGTTCCTCAGCACGCCGCGCCCGGTCGCCGGTGCGATGGAGGCGTTCGCGGCCGCGCTGCCCGTCGTCGTCGCCGAGCTCGAGGCGCTGCTGGAGGGCGATGTCCCGCCCGCGGGTCCGCGAGGAGTTCATCCTTCTAGGTGATGGTCGCCTAGGCGACGAAAGGGTAGCGTGAGGTCATGACGGAAGATCGAGCAGTGGCGGTCGTGGGTGCCGGGATGATGGGCACCGGCATCGCGGAGACGGCGGCCCGCGCCGGGCTGACGGTGGCGTTGTACGAGCCCGACCCGCTGCCGCTGGAGCGCTCGCGGGAGCGGCTCGCCGCATCCCTGGCGCGCATCGTGTCGCGCGGCCGGCTGACCGAGGACGAGGCGGCGGCGACCACCAAGCGCGTCCGCTGGACCACGGACCTCGAGGACCTCGCGGACGCGACGATCGTCATCGAGGCCGTCAGGGAGGACGTCGACGTCAAGCGCGACGTGTTCTCCCGCCTGGACCGCATCGTCGGCCCCGACGCGCTGCTGCTGTCGAACACCTCGTCGATCCCGATCGCGGAGCTCGCCGCCGCGACCGGCCGAGCCGACCGCGTCGCCGGCCTGCACTTCTTCAGCCCCGTCCCCGTGATGTCGCTCGTGGAGATCGTCGTCGCGCTGGAGACCGGCAACGAGACGGTCGCGCGCCTGGAGGCCTTCGCCGCCGCGCTGGGCAAGCACGCCGTGCGCACGAAGGACCGCTCCGGGTTCATCGTCAACTTCCTCCTCGTGCCGTACCTGATGGCCGCGGTGCGGATGGTCGAGGAGGGGTTCGCGACGCGCGAGGACATCGACGAGGGCATGAAGCAGGGATGCGGGCACCCGATGGGCCCGCTGACCCTGGCCGACATGATCGGGCTCGACGTCCTCTACGCCATCGGCGTGTCGCTGCAGAGCGAGTTCCAGAAGCCCGAGTACGCGCCGCCGCCGCTGCTCAAGCGCATGGTCGCCGCCGGGCGGCTGGGGCGGAAGTCCGGCCACGGGTTCTACGAGTACGCCCCGGCCCCGGCCGCGGCTCCGACGGCGGTGGCCGCATGAGCACCGCGGAGACGGGCCTGGCCCCGTACGAGCTGCCCGAGTCGCTGCTGGAGATCCGCGACCTCGTCCGCACGATCGCGACCGAGAGGATCGCCCCCCGCGCGGCCGAGATCGACCGCACCGCCGAATACCCGTGGGACATCCGCAAGCTGCTGGCGGAGAACGACATCCTCGCGTTGCCGTTCGACGAGCAGTACGGCGGCACTGGCACCGGCACCCTGACGCTGCAGACCGCGGTCGAGGAGATCGCTCGCGCCGACGCCTCCTGCGCGCTGATCCTCATGCTCCAGGAGCTCGGCTCGCTCCCCGTCCAGCTCCACGGCTCCGCGCAGATGAAGGACCGGTGGCTGCCCCGGTTCGCCACCGGCGAGCTCGCCCCCGCGTTCGCGCTCTCCGAGCCCGACGCCGGCTCCGACCCGTCCTCGATGCGGACCACCGCCGTCCGGGACGGGGACGAGTGGGTGATCAACGGCGCGAAGAACTGGATCAGCAACGCCGGGGTCGCCGACGTCTACGTGGTCTTCGCCGTCACGGACCCGGAGAAGCACCGCATCACCGCGTTCCTCGTCGAGTCCGACCGGCCGGGCTTCTCGATCGGCGGGTACGAGCACAAGCTCGGCATCCACGGCTCCCCCACCGGCTCGCCGGTGCTGCAGGACGTCCGCGTCCCGCACGAGAACGTCATCGGCGAGGTCGGCCGGGGAATGGCCGTCGCGCTCTCCACCCTCGAGCGCACCCGCCTGGGCGCCGCCGCGCAGGCCGTCGGCATCGCCCAGGGCGCCACCGACGCCGCCAACCAGTACGCCTCCGAGCGGATCGCGTTCGGGAGGCCGATCAACGAGCTGCAGGGCCTGCAGTTCAAGCTCGCCGACATGGAGACCGGCACCGCCGCCGCCCGCGAGCTGCTCCACAAGGCCTGCGCGATGGCCGACCGCCCGCAGCGCCCCGACGACCTCGGCAAGTGGACCTCGATGGCCAAGGTCTTCGCGTCCGACAACGCGATGCGCGTCACCGTCGAGGCCGTCCAGGTCCTCGGCGGCTACGGCTACGTCCGGGACTACCCCGTCGAGCGCATGATGCGCGACGCCAAGATCACCCAGATCTACGAGGGCACCAACGAGATCCAGCGCGTCGTCATCGCGCGCCACATGCGGCCCTGACCCACGACGCCCGGGGCTGTACCGGGCCGAGGACGCCGCGGGGTCCCACGCGCCGGCCCGCTACTCCGGGTCGGCGAAGTCGCCCGCCGCGCGGCGCAGGTCGCGCAGCGGCACGATGATCCCGTCGAGCGCCCCCGGCGCCAGCGGCGCGGTCCCGAAGTCGATCGCGTTGACCGCATGGGTGGCCGCCGCGGCGACGTCGCGTCCGGCAGGCGTGATCGACGCGAGCGTCGTGCGCCGATCGTCGGGGTGCGGGGCGCGGTCCGCGAGCCCCCGGGCCTCCAGTGCGGCGACGAGCTTCGTGACGTTGGTCAGGTGCACCTGCAGCCGAACGCCCATCTTGCCCAGCGGGAGCGACCCCTCGCGGCTGTAGAACAGCAGCATGAGCGCCTCGTACCGCGAGTAGGTGAGGCCGAACCCGTGCAGCACGGCGTTCAGGCGAGCGACCACGATCTGCTGCGCCCGGACGATCGAGATCACGGCCTCCATCGGCGGCGCAGTCTCGGCGCCCCAGTGGCGCTCCCACTGACGGCCGGCCTCACGGATGGGATCGAAGGGCAGCGGGGGCACGCGGCGAAGCGTGCCACACCCCACGGGCCGTGAGCAGCTCGTGGTCCAGTGGGCGTCGCTCCCGGATCCCCGGGCCCCGTGACGTGAATCGCGGTGGGACGCGGCCCCCGCACCGGACACCCCGGCAGGTCGAGTCGCCAGGACGGACCGCCGACCCCTGCACACGGTTCCCCGGACAGACCCCCGCCGACTAGATTCACCCGAACCGGACCAACGCGGTCTCTCGAACCCAGCACGGCTCATACGCCAGACCGTCGAGAGCTGAACAAGGAGCACCCATGAGCACCCTCGAAGGCCACTGCCTCTGCGGCAACGTCACCTACAGCGTCGACGATGGCACCGAACCGCTGATGACCGTCGTCTGTCACTGCACGGTCTGCCAGCACCAGACCGGCGGGCCGTTCTCGGTCAACGTGGTCGTCCCCGAAACGGCGTTTCACCTCAACGGCGACACCGTCGGCGAGTACGTCACCACCAGCGAGGAGACCCAGACGCCGGTGCAACGGAAGTTCTGCACCACGTGCGGCTCCCCGATCGTCGCCATCCTGCACGCGATGCCCGGGATCGTCGCGATCAAGGCCGGCACCCTGAGCGACACGAGCGGGGTGCAGCCCACCGCCGAGATCTGGGCCCGCTCCAAGCAGCCGTGGGTGGAGACCAACGACGACCTCGGCGTCTTCGCCACCGGCCTGCCCGCCAGCTGACGACCACGCACGCCCCCGACCCGGGGGCTCGTCCCTCGACGGGCTCGCCGCCGACGAATTCGCCGGCGGGCCCCGACTCCG
>WLOB01000347.1 GCA_009699505.1 Actinomycetota bacterium
AACGGCCCACCCGCTGCCCGCAGATCACGACTCGTCCGGCGCAGCCGGCGGACCCGCTCCGCCGACGCCGCCCGGCGAGACGGTCGACGCGCCCGAGCCAGGTGCGCCGATCGCTGCAGGGGGACACGGCGACGCCCTCGGATCCACGATCCGGGGGCGTTCGTCGTTCCGGGGCCGTGCCGTGCGGAGGCCGACCCCGCACCCCCGGGACGGTCCCGCGGCGCGATACGGGATGGGTACGACGGCGATCGGGCCTTGTGACCCGGTGGCCTCAAGGTGTGTTCCACAGCACCGGCAGCCCCGTGGTCCTCATCCACACCGCGCCGGCCATCCCACCCACACGCACCCCCGGACCCATCACCATGTTCCACGCCATCATCCGCCGCCCCCGTCGCCTCCTCGCCACCCTCGCCCTGCTGCTCGCCGCCACCGGCGTGGCCCTGGGCTCGGGCGCCTCGTTCACCTCGGCCTCCGTCAACCCGTCGAACACCTTCTCGTCGGGCACGCTGACGCAGAGCAACTCCAAGGCCGGCGCCGCGGTCCTCACCGCGTCGAACATGAAGCCCGGCGACACGAAGTCCGGCACCGTCACCATCACCAACACCGGCACCCTCGGCGGCGCCTTCTCCGTCACCGAGTCCGGCGTCGACTCGAGCTTCACCACCACCAAGCTGCAGCTCAAGATCTCCGACACCACCACCGGCACCGACGTCTACTCCGGCCCGCTGGGCGCGCTGGGCACCAAGACCCTCGGCGACTGGGCCAAGAGCGAGTCCCACGCCTATAAGTTCACGATCACCTTCCCCGAGACGAACACGGACCAGAACGCCGACCAGAACAAGGCCGCCACCGCGACCTTCACCTGGAACGCCACGCAGCTGGCCGCCAAGGACCTCACGGAGTCCGGCAACTGAGCCACGCGCCACGGTGACGGGCGCCCCGCGCGCCCGCCGCCCCCGATCGCCGCACCGCGCCCCCGGGACCTCCCCGGGGGCGTCGTCGTTCCCGCGGTCGGCGTCCGCGATACCGGACCGCGGCGTCCGCGACCCGGCGCTGCGACGGCCCCGCGCGACGATGGTGCTCCCCCCGATCCGTGCCCGCCGTGCTCTCCACCCTCCTCCGCCGCCGCCCGTTCCACCTCCTCCTCGTGCTCGCCACGGTGCTCTGCGCCGCGGGCGTCGCCACGGGCTCCGGGGCGAGCTTCGGCTCCGCGTCGAGCGCCGGCGCGCCCCTCGTCTCCGGCACGCTGCTGCAGACGAACTCGCGCACGGGCGCCGCGGTCCTCGCCGCGAGCGGCATGCGGCCCGGCGACACGGCCACGGGCGACGTGCGGATCACGAACTCCGGCACGCTGCCGGCGACGTTCCGGCTCACGGAGACCGAGGTCACCAACACCTTCACCGCCGGCTCGATGACGCTGCGCGTCGTCGACGTCGCGAGCGGCGCGACGGTCTACGACGGCGACGTCGGCGGACTCGGGTCCAGGGCGCTCGGCGGCCTGGCGGCGGGGGAGGCCCGGACGTACCGCTTCACCGCGCGCCTCTCCGCGACCGCGCCGACGGTCGACCAGGGCAAGACCGCCCGCGCCGACTACGGCTGGGTCGCGGTCCCCACCGCCGACCCGGCCGCCTGACCCGGCCCGGCCGGCTACCTGACCCGGCCGCCTGATCCGGCCCGCCCAGACCGGTCGGAGTGACCGGGCCGCCAGACCCGGCCGCCCGACCCGGCCCGTGCTCAGGCCGTGGGCCCGGCCTCCGCGGCCGCGCGCAGCTCGTCCGCCGCGGCCGCGACCGTCGCGGCGTCCGCGGGCCCCGGGCCCTGCGCGAGCAGCAGCTCGACGCGCCGGGCGACCGGGGAGGCGTCGGACAGCCCGAGCGTGCCGAGCAGGCCGGCGAGCTGATGGGCCTGGGTCCGCGCCCGCTCGCGCAGCTCGTCGGGCAGGCCCTCCGGCGACCCGAGCGCCGCGGCGGCCTCGTCGAGGACGTCGATGCGGGCGTCCACGCGGGCCCGCGCCCGCAGCCAGAGCTCCGCCAGCGCGTCGTCGAGTCCCGGGTCCGCGTCCGCCATCGGGCCCATCCTAGGAGCGGCGTGGGCGCGATGCCGCTCCGATACGCCGACGACCCTGCCGCGCAACGCCCGGCCGTCACCCTCCGTCAGGACGCTCCCCGCACGCACCATGAGCCCGACGCCCCCCACGCCCCCCGCCCGCCACCCGATCCTCCGCATCGGCGGCTGGATCGCCACCCTCGCCGTGCTGCTGCTCGCCGGCGTGATGCTCGTGCCGACGGCGCTCGGCTACGGCCGGTACGTCCTCGTCTCCGGCTCCATGACGGGCACCTACGACACCGGCTCCGTCGTCTACACGAAGGACCGCCCGGTCTCCGAGCTGCGCGTCGGACAGGTCATCACCTACGCCCCGCCCGCCGGCCAGAGCCCGCAGGAGCTCGTGACCCACCGCATCGTCTCCCGCGACGTCCGCGACGGGCGGATCGTCCTGCGCACGAAGGGCGACGCGAACCAGTCCGTCGACCCGTGGACGTTCACGCTGCGCGACACGCGCCAGGCCGTCGTCGAGTTCGGCGTGCCCCAGGTCGGCTACGTGATCTCCGCGTTCGCGGACCGCCGCGTCCGCATGGTCGTCGTCGGCGTCCCCGCCGTCCTGATCGCCCTGTTCGCCGTCGTCGGGCTGCTCCGCGACGCCGCCCGCGAGGCCCGCGAGGAGGCCGAGGCGCAGGCCGGCGCGACCCCCACGGACGCCGACGGCGCGGACGGCGGCACCGGGCCGACGGGGCCCGTCCCCGCCCGGACGCCCGCGACGACGGGCGCCCTCGAGCCCGCCGGGACGCTCGTGCCGGTCGGGACGCTCGTGCCCGCCGAGTTTGCCGGTGCCAACGACGGGGCCGCGGGCGACCGCCTGCCGGCCGACGTCGTTGTGCCGTTCCCGCCGCTCGGGCACCCGGTCCGCACGTCCATCGCCCCGCCGGGCACCGCGACGCCGCTGGCCCGCGTGCCCGCCGGCGACGGCTCGACGATCGAGCCGCACACCGTGGTGACGGCCTCCCGCCGTCGTCGAGCCGCGCACCTGGTCTGACGCGGCCGGCGCCCCGCGGTGCGCCTCGCCGCGGGCACGGTCCACCGCGTCCGACGACACACCTCGCCCGGGCACGGCCCGCGCGTCCCACGACACACCTCGCCCGGGCACGGCCCGCGCGCCGCACCGCACACCTCGCCCGGGCACGGCCCGCAGGCGCCCCCGGCACGCCCCGCCACGCACGCGACCGACCGGCCCGGGCCGCGCACCCGTCCGCGGTCCGCGCCGGAGCGCCGGGCGCCCCACCCACCGGAGCCCTCCGCGCCGACACCCCATCGACACGCGCCGGATCCGGGCGTGCGACGCGCGGGGCGCACCATGGGTGCCGGTCCCCCGCATGCTCCGCCCGTCGTCCTCCGCCCACCGCCCCGCCCGCAGCCCCCGCCGGGCCCGCCCCGGCCGCCCGCTGCTCGCCGTCGTCGGCCTCGGCGTCCTCGCCGCGGCCGCCGCGAGCGTCCCGGGCTCCGGCGCCGCCTTCTCGTCCCGGACGACGAACCCGGCCAACGCGCTCACCGCCGCCGCGGACTGGGTCGCACCGACGGTCGCCGTGACCGACCCGGGGACGTACCTCTCCGGCGCGCCCACGATCCGCGCCACCGCGTCGGACTCCGGCAGCGGGGTGCGCTCCGTCGCCCTGCAGATCGCGCCGAACGCCGGCGCGGAGACCTCCTACGTCGCCCTCTGCACGGCCACGGTCGCGCCCTACGGCTGCACCTGGGACACCACGAGGGTCGCCGACGGCTCCTACAAGCTGCGGGCGATCGCCACGGACCGCGACGGCAACGCCGCCACGAGCGCCGTCGTCTCCCAGCGGATCGTCGACAACACCGCGCCGACCGCGGCGCTGAACGACCCCGGCCAGAACCTCCAGCCCGGCCCGGTCACCCTGTCGGCCACCGCGTCCGACGCGACCTCCGGCGTCCGGCAGGTCGTCCTGCAGCGCGCGAGCTCCGCGACGGGCCCCTGGACCGACGTCTGCACCCAGACCACCGCGCCGTACTCCTGCACGTGGACGGCGACCGCCGGCACCCACCTGCTGCGCGCCGTGGTCACCGACGTGGCCGGCAACGTCACGACGACCGCGGCGATCACCCGCATCGTCAAGGACACCGTCCGCCCCACCGGCGCGGCGATCTCCACCACCAACGGCAACGCGACGGCGGGCTCCGTCGGGCCGGGCGACACCCTCACCCTCCGCTGGTCCGAGCCGATGCTCCTCGGCTCGATCCTCACCGGGCTGAACACGACGACGACCACCCCGCTGACGGTGCGGTTCACGAACCCGAGCTTCGGCCTGGGCAGCGGCGACGACACGATCTCGTTCCTCGCGGCCAACGGCGGCGCCACGCCGAACCTCGGCACGGTCGGCCTGGGCTCCTCGAACTGGCTGCGCGCCTTCGCCGGCGCCCCCACGTACGCGGCGACGGCGATCGCCCGGACCGTCGACGGGGCGACCGAGGTGCAGATCACGCTCGGCACCAGGACGGGCACGACGACGCCCGCCTACGCGACGCCCGTCGCGCTGTCCTGGACGCCCTCGACGGTCCCGCAGGACCTCGGCGAGAACACCACGGACGCGGCGCCCGTCACCCAGCCGTCCGCCGGCGTCGCCTTCTAGGGCGACGGCCCGGCGCGCCGGGCGGTCCGGCGCGGCCCGCGTCCCGGCGCGCCCGCGTCCTGGCGTGCTCCGGCGGCGCCCCGGTGCGCTCCGGC
>WLOB01000348.1 GCA_009699505.1 Actinomycetota bacterium
ATCGAGACGCTCGCCGACGACGCCCTGATGGCGGACGTCGACGTGGTCGTCTGCTTCGAGGGCGTCGAGCACATCGGTGAGAAAGACGCGCTTCGCGACGCCCTCGTCCGCGTGGCGGGTACGGGCACCACCGTGATCTTCTCCGTGCCGAACTCGCGGCGCTACGAGGAGGACAACGCGTTCCACCTCGCCAACTTCGATCGCGAGGCTGTCGACCGCTGGGCAGCCCAGTTCGCCACCTCGGCGGTCGTTTGGGAGCAGTGGCACGCCCAGGGGTCGCTCATCGGGCCCGAGCCCGGTGCCGGCGCGAACGCCCCGTCGCTGCTGGCCCCCGTCCCGGCCGACGCCCGCCCGCCCGGCTGGGCGACGCACTACCTGGTGCTCGTCAACGCCGACGACGCCGCCGAGCAGGACGCGACCGCCTCGATGGCCTGGTCCGTCGAGCCGGTCAACGCCCGCTGGCTCGAGGGGCTCCGCCGTGCAAATCGCGAGCTGTGGCGATCGAACGCGCGGCTAGCGGATACGGATGCGCACCCGCGCGGCACCTATTCGGCGGCCGCGGCGTCAGTCATTGACCGGTGGAAGTCGCGCGCACTCGCAGCTGAGGAACAGGCACGCGCCTTCCAGCTTGGGGCTGAGAACTACGAGGACGTCCGCCATCGGCGCGCCGTGAAGATCGCACTCTCGGCCGCACAAGCCGTTCGTCTTTTTCGGGATCGTGTTCGCGCGTGAAGTTTCTAGGCGCAATGACGCGGGTCACGGAACCCGTGCGGACACCGGCCGGGCTGACACTCCTGGCCCTTGTCGCCGTCGGCTTCGTCATCAGGGTCGGGGCAATGATGGCCGTCCGTCCGATCGCCTATGGCCTTTACGATTCCGGCACATATCTGGCGGGTGCTGTCGGGGACAAGCCGGGAGGCGTGTTCGCGGACACCCACCACGCCGTTGGGTACTCCGTGTTCCTCCGCTTCGTCGGCTGGTTCACAGACAGCGGCTCGGTGCTCGCGATGGTTCAACACGGTCTGGGACTCGTCAGTGGCGTCTTGATCTGGACGGCACTCCGCCGTCTAGGAGCGAATATCGCTGTCGCCGCGATCGGAGCTATCGCTGTCCTGTGGAATTTCGAGCTCGTGCAACTCGAGCATTCGATTCTGAGCGAAGCCCTGTACGTGCCAGCCTTGGCTGCGGGATTTTCAGCTGCAGTCTGGGCAGCGACTACGCGCGCCCGAGCGGCGGTCCCTTTGGCGATGCTTGCCGGTTTGTCGGCCGCCGTGGCCTACTCGGCGCGGTACCCCGGGATCCTTTGGATCGCAGCCGTCATCGTCATCGCTGTGTTCGCGGGGCAGCGCAGCGGCTTGAAAGCACGAGCGCTGCGGGGCGCCGCAGTGGGGATTGCATCGCTCGTGTTGCTGCTCTCATATGTCGGCGCACAGGGCGGTGCGCTAAACATGGGTCTCGATTTCTTCCCGGGGGAGGGCTGGAACGCCTACGCGGGTATCGCAGCCGCGGCCGATTGCAAGAGATTCACGCCGCCGCCGGGAACGCGGAAGCTGTGCGATAAGACGCCCGTGAGCAAGCGACCCACAGCTCCCGAGTTTTACACGTGGAACGGGGCCTCGCCGGCGTTCAAGCTCGAGCCGCGCGGGTTTCCTTACTCTGACGCGCTGTTCGCGAAGTTCGCAGCGGCAGCGAGCGCATCGGTCACCGCCCGCGGCGCTGTGGATGCTGCCCCCAGTGGTGGGCCGTTCGCTCGCTACACGCAGCCCGTCGTACGGTACTTGGGTCCGTCGGGTGCGCTGGCCTCGTTCCTTGCCGTGAACCGCTCCCAGGAGGCGTACGAGCGCGGCGCATCACAGGCGGTCTTCCAGCTCGCCCCGATCTCATACGGCTCTCCGGGGACGGGTTTCGAGGACATGAAGCAGGTCGTACGCATCAGCGGCGGCATGCTTCTCATTCTCATCGCAGTCTCTGCGCTGGCTCTCATCAGGGCACGACGTTTTCGACTAGAGATGCTCGCCTGCTGGGCATTCGTTTACATCAATTGGGTGGTGGCGGGAACCTATAATCCGCGTTACGCGGTGCCCTTGGCAGTGGTGGGTGTGTTGGCGGGGTGCTTCGCGCTGATGGGTCTTCTAGACCGGTCGCCGCAGCGGGAGAGCCACCACAGGAACGTTGCGGAGGCCGGCGATCGTTCCGGAGGCTGGTGAGCTACGCGGTCGGGAACGGTCGGCTCGACCGTTCCCGGCGGAGTCAGCCGACAGTGGACTCAGCGCCCGTGGTCAGCCCTTCGGCACCATGTAGGCCCAGCGCATGTTCGGCGGGCGGAACTCGTTCACGGCGACCGCGCGCTCCGTGGGGGTCAGCTGCGAGAGCTCGGGCGCGTCGAAGGCCGCACGGTCGCGCGCCTCGATGAGCTCGATGTCGTGGGTGCCGGAGAAGCGGCCGACTATCGTGTCCGTCGCGCCGGGCACGTTGAAGTCGTGTAGCTCGACGAGGATCGGCCAGGTGCGCAGGGACGGGGCCGCGACCGGGTTGAGGAGGTCGACCTCGGCGCCCTCGCAGTCGATGACGAGGGCGGTGCCCTGCGCCGGCATCGCCGCAAGCATCTCCGTCGTGCACTCGCCACCGACAAGAACGTTGCCGCCCAGATCGTTCAGCGCGACCTGTTCGAGGCAGAGGGCCTGTGTCGGCGGGTCCGTGTCATACCCCCGGATCTCGGTGTCGGGCAACAATCGGGCGAGTCCGCAGGTGAAATACCCGTCACCGCAGCCGATGTTCACGACGAGTTCCGGGCGACGCCCCACGAGGTCGCCGACCGCGTCGTGGATCTCGAGCTCGTAGGAGCCGACGAGCTTGGCGATGGCGGCGCTGCGCTCGACGCACTGCAGGCCCTCGAACGGGCCGCGTCGCACCACGGCCCCGTAGCGCGCAAGATAGGTTTCCCGGATGGGGCCAGCGACGGCGTTGAAGCGCCGTTCGAGGTATCCCTGGTGCCAGCGCTTCAGCGGCGACGGGGTGAGGCTGGCGACGAGGTCACGCACAGCCCGAGCGTACCGGGAGCCGCAGGGGGGACCGCACCTCGGGAGGTCGACCAGGTCGCCGCCGCAGGCAGGTGGGCGGTCTCGGGGCAGGGCTCAAGGACGCCTGTGGGGAAGCCCACACGAGCCCCCGGCCGAGGTGCGTTAGCGTCCTCGACGGCGTTGCGGGACGTGGTGCCAGGACACTATGTGGCCCGCCGGGAGACCGGCCCCCGACGCCTGCCGCGCACCGCCCGACCGGCGGTGCCCGCGTCCGCGACGTCGCCGGAGAGCTCCGGGGGCCGCTGGGGCGCGCCACGCATCCGACCACCGCGAGGTGATCAGCACATGGCCACGAAGAACACCCTCATCGCAGTTGCGGCCGCCACGGCCGCGTTCGCCGGACTCCCGACCGCGGCCTCGGCCGCGTCCTCCGGCGCCAAGGACCCCTCCGACGGGCTCGTCAACGCGTACGACACGGTCTACGACCGCGTCGTCGACGCCGGCGGCGAGCCGGGACGCAACATCGCCGAGGACGGCGTGCGCGAGGACGGCGACGCCCGCCCCGCCACGCGCTCCGAGGTCGTCGAGTCGCTGACGACGCTCCGGCGCATGCACGTGAGCCTCAAGCCGGGCAGCGCCCAGGCCCGCGCGTCGCTGCAGTCGCCCGTCACGGGCTCGGCGACGCCCGCCGTCGCCGGTGGTGCGCAGGGCACGGCCCCCGCGCCGGCGTCCTCGAGCGCCCCGGCGCCCGCCTCCGGCGGCGGCCTCGAGTCCGTCGCGCAGTGCGAGTCCGGTGGCGACCCGTCGGCGGTCTCGCCCGACGGCCAGTACCGCGGCAAGTACCAGTTCGACCAGCAGACCTGGAACTCCGTGGGCGGCTCGGGCGACCCGGCCGCGGCCCCGGAGGCCGAGCAGGACGCCCGCGCGGCGCAGCTGCAGGCGCAGCGCGGCTCGAGCCCCTGGCCGGTCTGCGGCTGAGCGCAGCGCACGCCGAGCGCGCGGGCCGGCCGTCCTCGGCCGAGCACGGGCGACGTCGCGGCGCACGGGCCGGCCGTCCCCGGCCGAGCGACCGGAAGGGCCCCGCACCGCGGGGCCCTTCGTCGTTCCCGGACGGGGGTGCCCCGCGGACGGCCGACGGCCGACCCGCCGCCGGCCGTCAGCCGTCCTCGGAGCGCACGTGGGCCACGATCGCGTTCGCGTGGCCGTGGCCCAGGCCGTGCTCCGTCTTCAGGAGCGAGACGAGCTCCATGTGCTTCCGCGGCCCGGCGGCGCGGACGATCGAGGTCCAGTGCTCGATCGGCTTCCCGTACGTGCGCTCGATGGACGGGAAGTAGGAGGCGGGGCCCTTCACGGGGCCGGCGTCGGAGGTCATGTCCTCAGGACGGCCGCCGCGAGCGGGACTCATCGGTGGTCCTCGGCGGTCCGCGGTGGCCCGCGGTGGCCCGCGGGGCGTCCTGCCCGCGGGCGGTCGTGCGGCGCGGCGGCCCGGGACGGGTACGGGGTCCGCATGGACGACGGTCGGGGAGCGGTGCTGGGCGGACTCGTCGGGCTGCTGACGGTGGCCGCGGTCCTCGTCGTGCTGGGCACGTCGCCGATCCTGATGCTCCCGCTCGTGGTGGTCGGGGTCTGGATGGCCGTGCTCCTCGTCCGCGGCTCGCGCAGCTGAGCGGCCCGGGCGCGCGAAGGGCCCCGGCTTCCCGGGGCCCTTCGGCTGGCATCCCCCCGGATGACCCGTCCGGTCGTGGACCGGGCGATGCCGAGGGACGTGTGGGACC
>WLOB01000349.1 GCA_009699505.1 Actinomycetota bacterium
AGCGCTGGCCGTGCCAGCCCTCCGCGACCTGCGGGCCCGACGTGCCGAGGCCGAGGATGAACCGGCCCTCGGTGATGTTGTCGAGCGTCGCGGCGGTCATCGCCGTCATCGCCGCCGAGCGGGCCGGCATCTGCATGATCGCCGAGCCGATCTTGATCGTCGACGTCTGACCCGCGATCCAGCCGAGGATCGACACCGCGTCGGAGCCGTAGGCCTCGGCCGCGAAGACGGAGTCGTAGCCGAGCCGCTCGGCCTCCTGGACGATGGCCAGCTGGTCGGCGCCGGTCAGGCCGAGGCCCCAGTAGCCGAGTTGGATCCCGAGCTTCATCTGCAATCTCCCGTTCAGCAGGGCGTACGCCGTTGCTTCTGATGGACGTCCGTCCTACCTTGGATCGGCCGCCGCGGTCCCGTCGCACTCTATTCGAGGGGACCCGCATGATCCGAAGCCGAGGAACACCCCCGTCATGTCCCGCAACACCCTGATCCAGGACCTCCGCCACACCATCGACTGCATGCCGCTGCACACACGCGTGGCGATGCTCCAGGGGGTCCGCGAGGACACGATCATCGTCGGCGCGTACACCGACGGCGACGGCGGCGTCTGCCCGATGCTCTCCGCCCACCGGCGCGGCGGCCGCACGACCTTCATCCAGTTCGCCCGGACGTGGGACCGCTTCACGAAGGCACCGAAGGGCAAGTCGCGTCCGGCGAAGGAGCGCGAGCTGCAGATCCTGACGCGCCACCTCGAGGCGTCCATCGAGGCGGAGTCCGAGCTCATCACGGCGTCCGAGATGGGCTCCGCGATCGCGGAGCACCGCGCCCTCGTCGAGCGTCGGCAGGTCGAGGAGCAGGCGAGCGCCAAGCGCGCCCGTCGCCGCGAGCGCACGGCCGTCGCCGCGAGCCCCAACCGCATCCCGTCGTGGATGCGCCCCATGGGCTCCATCGAGGAGTACGAGCGCGCCATGGAGGAGGTCGGCCGCCAGAAGGTGCGCCTCGGCCTCGTCGGCGACACCGCCGGCCCCGTCGACGAGCAGGCCGTCCCCGCGCAGGAGCGGCGCGGCACCTTCATCGCGGGCTGACCCCCGCGGCACCTCCCGGTGGCCCGACGGCCCGCGCCCCGCGCGGGCCGTCCGCGTTCCCGGGGGCGAGCGGCGACGCGCCCGACTAGGGTCCCGGGCCGGGACGCGACCGGGGCACCCGCCTCACCGCACCGACGACCCCCATGGCCGGCTACCTCGCACTCGCCCAGCTCGCCCGCACGGCGAACGACCGGATGCGCGCCGCCCGCGAGCTCGAGGCCCGGTGGCAGGCGCTGCCGCCGGACGAGCAGGAGGAGGCCCGCGCGGAGTGGGTCGTCCTGAAGGCCGCGCTGCGCGACGTCTCCGCGCGCATGACGGCGGGCCCGCGGGGCTTCGCCCGGGGCTTCCGGGCCGGCCTGCGCGGCGAGGAGGCCGAGGCGCCCGCCGACGGCCGTCCGCTGACCGCCGTGGTCCGCGACCTGCACGCCGCCTCGACCGCGCTGAAGGCGAAGCTCGACGCGGTGGAGTAGGCGGCTCTTCGTCGGTCGCCCGGGCGGACGCCGCCGGTGGCGACGGCCGCCGACGAGGGGCGAGGACCGCGACGCCGTCCTCGCCGACGGAGGGCTGATGGGCCGGGCGGGACTCGAACCCGCATCGGACGAATTATGAGTTCGCGGCTCTGACCATTGAGCTACCGGCCCGCGGCCCGGAGGCGCGCGCGACGAAGCCTGCCAGAGCCGGCGGACCGGGGTGGCGCCGCAACCTCACCCACCTCGTGGGAAGGAGATCCGGCACCCGCAACCAATCAGGTCATCGCCCATGAAGCGCACGGCCTCCTCTTCCACGACCGCACTCGCGCCGATCGTCGATCACCAGACGCTCACCGAGTACATCCAGTCCCGATTCGACGAGTTCTCCCGTTCGCAGAAGGACGTCGCGCAGTACATCGTCGACCATCTCGACGAGGTCGCGTTCCAGACCGCGGAGGAGCTCGCCCGGCGCGCCAACACGTCGAGCTCGACCGTCGTCCGGTTCAGCCAGGCACTCGGGTTCCACGGCTTCCCGGACCTGCAGGACGCCGCCCGCGACGAGTACCGCCGCCGGGTCGAGGCCCGCGTCGGAGGATCGGGCGGCACCGGCGAGGCCGAGCCGCTGTTCGGCCTGGACCAGAGCCCGGGGGAGGCCTCGATCGCCGCGGACCACCTCGCCGTCGAGGAGACCGCCCGCCGCGTCTCGCGCAGCGTGCTCGACGCCGCCGTCGAGGAGATCGGCAAGGCCGACCGCGTCATCATCGTCGCCGCCGACCAGGTCGCCTACTTCGGCACCTACTTCCGTCACCTGCTGATGCTCCTGGGCATCCCGACGGACATCGTCGCCAGCCACGCGCAGGAGGGCCGCGCCCGCCTCGCCCGCCTCGACGAGAACGCCGTTCTCATCGGCATCACCGCCGGCCGCGCGCACCCGCTCGTCGTCCGCTCGCTGCAGCTGGCCCGCCACCGCCGCGCCACGACGATCGCGATCACCGACGCGACGCTGTCCGAGGCCGCGAAGCTCGCGCAGCACAGCCTCTTCTACTCGTCCAACAGCCCGTCGTTCGTGCGCTCGCACGTCGCGCTGCTGTCCCTCCTGCAGGCGATGGCGCAGGGCATCTACGCCAACGACGGCGCCCGCGCGGACCGCATCCGCGCCTACCGCCTGAAGTAGCGCCGGGCGCCCCGATGGGCGCACCGCTCCCCGCCGCGTGCGGGCCGTGACCGGCCCTCGGGCTGGAACGACGGGTCCATCGCGGCGGCGCCGACCGGACCGTCCGACGTGCCCCCGGGACCCCGCCGGTTGCGGACGGACCGTCGCCACCCGCCGCCCGGACGGACGACACCACGACGGGGAGGCCGCGGGCGGGTTCCTGCGAGAATCCCCGCAATGCGCGACGAATCGACTCCACGGGTGAAGACCGGACTCGCGGAGATGCTCCGCGGCGGAGTCATCATGGACGTCATCGACGCCGAGCAGGCGAGGATCGCGGAGGCCGCCGGCGCCACCGCCGTCATGGCCCTGGAGCGCGTCCCGTCGGACATCCGCCGCGACGGCGGCGTCGCCCGCATGAGCGATCCGCAGATGATCCGCGAGATCCAGGCCGCCGTCACGATCCCCGTGATGGCCAAGGCCCGCATCGGCCACTTCGCCGAGGCGCAGATCCTCGAGGCGCTCGAGGTCGACTACATCGACGAGTCCGAGGTCCTGACCCCGGCCGACGAGGCCAACCACATCGACAAGTGGGCCTTCGAGGTCCCGTTCGTCTGCGGCGCCACGAACCTCGGCGAGGCACTGCGTCGCATCGCGGAGGGCGCCTGCATGATCCGCTCGAAGGGCGAGGCCGGCACCGGCGACGTCGTCGAGGCCGTCCGCCACATCCGCTCCATCACGGGCGACATCAAGCGTCTCTCCGGCATGGACGGCGGCGAGCTCGCGACCGCCGCGAAGAACCACCAGGCGCCGCTCGAGCTGATCCGCTGGGTCGCGGCGAACGGCAAGCTGCCCGTGCCGCTGTTCTCCGCCGGCGGCATCGCCACGCCCGCCGACGCCGCGCTGATGATGCAGCTCGGCGCGGAGTCCGTCTTCGTCGGCTCCGGCATCTTCAAGTCCGAGGATCCGCAGACCCGCGCCGAGCGCGTCGTCATGGCGACCACGCACTTCAACGACCCCGCGAAGGTCCTCGAGGCCTCCACGGGCCTCGGCCGCGCCATGGACTCCCTCGAGGCCCGCAAGCTGCCCGAGGACCAGCTGCTCGCCGGACGCGGGTGGTAGCCCCGCTCGTCGGCATCCTCGCGCTCCAGGGCGGCGTGCTCGAGCACGCCGCCCACCTGCGCGCCCTGGGCACCGAGGTCCGCGAGGTCCGGACGCCCGCCGGCCTCGACGGCCTCGACGCCCTCGTGCTGCCCGGCGGGGAGTCCACGACGATGACCCTCGGGATCGCCCGCGAGGGCCTCGAGGAGCCGTTGCGCGCGTTCGCGGCGTCCGGCCGACCGGTCATGGCCACCTGCGCCGGGCTGATCCTGCTGGACCGCGCCCACCTGGACGTGCTGCCGATCGACTGCGAGCGCAACGCGTTCGGCCGGCAGATCCGCTCGTTCGAGGGGGACGTCGACGTCGCCGGGATCGACGGCCCGCCGCACCGCGGCGTGTTCATCCGCGCCCCGAAGGTCGTGGCGCACGACGACGACGTCGAGGTGCTCGCCACCGTCGAGGACGCCGTGGTCGGCGTCCGGCGCGGGACGGTGGAGGGCTACGCCTTCCACCCCGAGCTCACGGACGACGGCCGCCTCCACGCAGCGTTCGTCGCGCAGCTCCGGGACTGACCGGCCCGCGCCGGGCGACTCCCGGGCCGGGGGCAGCGCGCCGCTCGAAACCCTGCGCCGTCGCCCTTCGGCGCTACCGCAGCGGCGGGATCTGGGACGGGTCCGCCGGGACCGTCGGGATCGTCGGCCGGGTGATCGGCGCGACGCTCTCGTCGTCCCGGCCGGCGAACGCGCCGGCGGCGATGAGCGCGCCGATCAGCACCACGAGGAGCAGCACGGCCGGCACGCCGAGCTGCCGGACGAGCGGGGTGTCGAGCGCCCGTCGGCCGAACCCGGTGACGCCGCCCTCCGCGACGGTCGCGGGCACGACGCCGGCGGCCGGGGCGACCGGCCGGGCGTCGGGGGCGTGCTCCGGCGTCGAGCGGGCGTCGGCGACCGGGGCGTCCGCGGCGCGACCGTCCGCCGGCGGGGTGGC
>WLOB01000035.1 GCA_009699505.1 Actinomycetota bacterium
AGCTCCGCTCGCAGCCCGACTTCCAGCCCGGCGACCGCGTTCGCGTCCACTTCCAGGTCGTCGAGGGCACGCGTCGCCGTACGCAGGTCTTCGAGGGCATCGTCATCAAGCGCCAGGGCCACGGCGCTCGCGAGACGTTCACCGTCCGCAAGCAGAGCTTCGGCGTCGGCGTGGAGCGCACGTTCCCGCTGAGCTCGCCGAAGATCGAGAAGATCGACGTCGCCGCCCGCGGTGACGTGCGGCGCGCGAAGCTCTACTACCTGCGCGGTCGCGTCGGCAAGGCCGCCCGCGTGCGCGAGCGCCGCTACGTCGCCCCGGAGAAGGTCGCCGCGGCGCCCGTCGCCGAGCCGGCCCCGGCCGCCGCGGACGAGGCCCCGGTCGCCGAGACCGACGCGGCCACCACGGAGTCCTCGGACTCCTGATCACCCGCGCCGCCTCCTCGTGAGCGACGACGTCCCCGCCCCCCGGTCCGAGACCGGGGGCGCCTCCGTGCCCCCGACCGGCACGGACGGCGCCTCCGGTCGGCCCGGACGCCGCAAGCGCAAGCAGCTCAACCCGATCGTCGAGCTCGTCGGGCTCGTCGCGATCGCGCTGCTGTTGGCGCTCGGCATCCAGGCCCTCCTGGTCAAGCCGTACCGCATCCCGAGCGAGTCGATGGAGCCGCTGCTGGTCACGGGCCAGCGCGTCCTCGTCAACCGCCTCTCGCACCACCTCGGCAGCGACCCGTCGGTCGGCGACGTCGTGGTCTTCCACCCGCCCAAGGGCGCGAACGCCGAGGCGTCCGGGCTCCAGGGGCAGGAGGCGGGCTCCGGCGAGTGCGGCGACGAGGACAACATCGCCGAGGGGCGGCCGTGCTCGCAGAGCATCGGCGGCGAGTGGAAGAGCGAGAACTACATCAAGCGGGTCGTCGCCGGCCCGGGCGATCGCGTGTCCGTCCGGAACGGCCACGTCGTCCTGAACGGCAGGCAGCAGACCGAGGACTTCATCTCGGACAGCTGCGACGGCGCGGGCGACACGGACACCCCGTGCTCGCTGCCGAAGACCATCACGGTGCCCGCCGGGCACTACTTCATGATGGGCGACAACCGTGGCGAGTCCAACGACAGCCGCTTCTGGGGCCCCGTCCCGCGCGACTGGGTCATCGGTGGCGCCTTCGCCACGTACTGGCCGCCCAAGCGCATCGGTGGCATCTGAGCCGCACCCCGTCGCGCTCGTCGACCACGACGACGCGGCACCCGGCGACGGGCCGGCCGTCGACGGGGACGCGGTGAGGCGCGGCGCGGAGCCCGCGCCCGTCGGTGATGGGCCGTCCGTCGACGGCGCCGTCGACGGCGGTGACGCTCCGACCGGGACGTCGACCGCCGTGGGCACCGTCCGCGGCCGGGGGGCGCGGAAGAAGACCGGGTCCGCGAGCCGTGGGCGCCGGCTGTTCCAGCACGACCGGGCGCTCGGCGTGCGCTGGGTCGTCGGGGCCGACGAGGCCGGTCGCGGATGCCTGGCCGGGCCGCTCGTCGCCGGGGCGGTGCTCTTCGACCTCGAGCGCATCGGCCCGCAGGAGGTGCGGGCGCTCGGGGCGCTCGACGACTCGAAGGCCCACACGGCGGAGGAGCGCGAGCGGCTGTTCGCCGTCGTCCTGCGCATCGCGGAGCGGGTCGGGTCGGTCTCCCGCTGCGTCGAGGGCCTCGACGGGCGCGGCCTGCACGTGACGAATCTCGAGGCGCTCTCGACCGCCGCCCGCCGGGTGGCCCGACCCGGGGCGCTCTGCCTGACGGACGGCTTCCGCGTCCCCGACACGGGCTTCGACCAGCGCCACGTGGTCGGCGGCGACGCGAAGAGCGCCGCCATCGCCGCAGCGTCCATCGTCGCCAAGGTCACGCGGGACCGCTTCATGCACCGCGCCGCCGCGCGCCTGCCCGCCTGGGGCTTCGACCAGCACATGGGCTACGGGACCACGGCCCACCAGGACGCGATCCGCCGGCACGGCCTGTCGGAGCTGCACCGCCGCTCGTTCCGGGCCGTCGCCTACGAGGGCTGGCTCTAGCCGGGGCCCGGCGGACGCTCCGGCGGGGCGCCGCGTGCGGGCCGGAACGACCCGCCCGGCCGCCGACGCTCAGAACGCGGCCTCGATGTGGTCGAGCCGCACGAGGCGGCCGGCCTCGTCGACCAGGACGCCGACCGCGTCGAAGCGGACGTCGCGGCCCGTGGGCCGATCGGTCGTCTCCGACAGCCACGCGGCCGCGAGCCGCCGGACCTGACGTCGCTTGCGGTCGTGCAGCGAGGCCCACGGCGCCGCGCCCCCGCGCGCGATCCGCGCCTTGACCTCGCAGAAGACGATGGTGCGACCGTCGTGGACCACGAGGTCGATCTCGCCCCACCGCGTGCGGGCGCGCTCCGCGAGCACGACGTACCCCAGCCGCTCGAGGTGCTCGCGCGCGAACCGCTCGCCGAGGCGCCCGACCCCCGGGCGGTGGTCGGGCCGCGGGTCGCGGCCGGGTGGGGAGGGCTGGGGAGCGGACACGCCGACGACGCTAGGCCGCCCCGGGCCGGCGGATCCGGGGGCCGATCGTGCCGTTCCGGTGCCGGGTCGCACCCGACTCCGCACCGGGCGCCGGACGTCGCCGTGCCGTCGCGGTTCCGGCACGAACGAGGCCTTCTCCGGGCACGGGGCACGGACCTAGCGTGGCGGCCATGTTGGCGCGCGTCCAGACGTTCTCGATCGACGGCCTCGAGCCGCGGCCCGTGGTCGTCGAGGTCGACGTCCGCCCCGGGCTGCCCTCGTTCACCATCGTCGGGCTCGGCGACCTCGCCGTCCGCGAGTCGCGGGAGCGCGTGCGCGCCGCGCTGGGCAACCAGGGGTTCGAGCTGCCCCAGCGCCGGATCACGGTCAACCTGGCGCCCGCGAGCCTGCCGAAGGGCGGACCGGGCTTCGACCTGGCCATCGCGGTCGGGCTGCTCGCGGCCTCGGGCCAGGCCCCGGGCGTCGACCTGGGCACCGTGGCGGTCGTCGGCGAGCTGTCGCTGGGCGGGGTCGTCCGGCCCGGCCGCGGTGCCCTCGTCGTCGCCGAGGGCGCCCGGGCCGCGGGCCTGGAGGCGATCGTGCTGCCGCGCGAGCAGCGGGACGAGGCAGGCCTGGTCCCGGACGTCGCGGTGCGGGCGGTCGGGACGCTGCGCGAGGCGGTCGAGGCCCTGGGCCGCCCGGGTCGCGACGACCGGCGGCCGGCCCCGGAGCGGCCGCCCGCCGCCGTCGGGGCCGGTGTGCCCGACCTCGCCGACGTCCGGGGCCAGCTCCTGGCCCGGCGCGGGCTCGAGGTCGCCGCGGCCGGCGGTCACAGCCTGCTGCTGGTCGGGCCTCCCGGGACGGGCAAGACGATGCTCGCCCGCCGCCTCCCGGGCCTGCTGCCGCCGATGGGCACCTCCGAGGCGCTCGAGGTGACCCGCATCCACAGCGTCTGCGGGCTGCACGACGGTGCGGGCCTCGTCGCCGAGCGCCCCTTCCGCGCACCGCACCACGGCACGTCGGCCGCGGGGCTCGTCGGCGGCGGGAGCGTGGCGCGGCCGGGCGAGATCACCCTGGGCCACCGAGGCGTCCTCTTCCTCGACGAGCTCCCGGAGTTCCGGCGCGACGCCCTCGAGGCGCTGCGTCAGCCGCTGGAGGACGGGCGGGTCGTGCTGGTCCGCCAGGGGCGGACCCGGACGTTCCCGTCGCGCACGATGCTCGTCGCCGCCGCCAACCCGTGCCCGTGCGGGCACCACGGCACCGGCCGCTGCCGGTGCGGTCCCCAGGACCTCGAGCGGTACCGCCGCAAGCTGTCGGGCCCGCTCCTGGACCGGATCGACCTGCACGTCTCCTGCCCCCGCCCCAGCGCGGAGGAGATCGCCGGCGATCAGGCCGAGTCCACGTCGGCGGTGCTCGAGCGGGTCCTGGCCGCACGCGACTTCCGGACGGCGCGGCGTGCCGGGTCGGGGCCGCGACGCCTCGAGGCCGACCTGTCGTCCGCGGCCGCCGCCCGCCTGGAGCGGGCGTACCTCGGCGGCGCGCTGTCGGCCCGCGGCCGGGCGCGGGTGCTGCGCCTCGCCCGCACGATCGCGGACCTCGCCACGTCGACCACGATCGGGACGGAGCACCTCGACGAGGCGCTCTACCTCCGGCAGGACGTCGCCCGCGACGACGAGGCGGTCGCCGCATGAGGGCCTGCGTGGACTGCCTGCGGATGGCCCAGCTGCTCGGCGAGCTGACGCCGGCGCTCGACCGGCCGGCGGGACGGGTCCCGCACGTCCTGGCCCTCGGGCCGGAGGAGCTCGCGTTCGCCGTGAACGGTCCGCGGGGTCCGCGCGCCCGGACCCTCGGGCGGTCCGACGACGACCTGCTGAGCGGGGCGGACCGCGACCGGCGGGCGCTCGGCGTCGAGGCGGTCTGCCGGCACCACCCGGACTACCCGGCGCGCCTCCTGGACCTCGGCGACCCGCCCGCGGTGCTCCACGTCCTGGGCGGGATCGACCGGCTCCGGCGGGTGCTCGGCCCGCGACTCGACGGACCGGCGGTCGGGATGGTCGGCGCGCGCCGGCCGCCCGAGGACGCCCTGCGCATCGCCCGGCGGTTCGCCGAGGCGGTGGCCCGCGGCGGCATCACGGTGGTCAGCGGGATGGCCTTCGGGGTGGACGAGGCCAGTCACGAGGGCGCCCTGGCGGCCGGATCGCCCGGCGGCGAGGGGCCGGTGGAGGGTCGTCGGCGGCCGGGCGGCACGGTCGCCGTGCTCGCCGCCGGCGTGGAGCGGGCGACGCCGGCGCGGCTGCGGCACCTGTACGAGCGGATCGCCGCCGACGGCGTCGTGGTCGGCGAGCTGCCGCCGGGGGCCACGCCGCGGCGCTGGAGCTTCCCCGCGCGCAACCGCCTGATCGCCGCGCTGGGCGACGGGCTGGTGGTCGTCGCCGCGGGACGCGGGTCGGGCTCGCTGCGCTCCGTCGAGCACGCGCGGGACCTCGACCGCCCGGTCGGCATCGTGCCCGGGTCGGTGCTCGACCCGCGGTACGCCGGCGGGCACGACGTGCTGCGCGGGGCGGACCTCCTCGCCGGGGAGGACGACGAGGGCCGGGTGCTGACGCGCGCCATCGTCGAGCCCGACGATGTGCGGGCGATGCTCCACGCCGACCGCCTGCGCCTGCGGTTCGCGTTGGGGGACGCGGATGGGGCGGGAGCGACCGCGATCGCCGCGCTCCCGCCGATCCCGCCGGCGGACCCGCTGAGCGGGCTCGAGGGTGGCGCGCGGGACATCGCGGAGCGGCTGCTCGCGGGCCCGCGGACGATCGAGAGCCTGATCGCGGAGTCCGACCCGGCGACGATCCTGGCCGGGCTGGGGGCGCTCGAGGCCGACGGGCGGCTGCGCCGGTCGCTCGGCGGCGAGCTGCGGCTCGTCGAGGCCCCCCGGGGAGCCGGATCCGCCGTGGGGGAGGGCTCGCAGGGAGGTCCGTCCCGGGGTGGCCCGGCGCGGTAGCCTCGGGGTGCATGCCCGTCCGCACGCCGATCTGCCTCACGATCGCCGGCTCCGACTCCGGAGGCGGCGCAGGCGTGCAGGCCGACCTCAAGGCCTTCGCCGCCCAGGGCGCCCACGGCACGACCGCCATCACGGGCCTGACGGCCCAGAACACCGTCGGCGTCACGCGGATCGACCCGGTCGACCCTCGGATGATCGTCGAGCAGGTGGACGCCGTCCTCTCGGACATGGCCGTGGACGCCGTCAAGATCGGCATGGTCGGCTCCGAGCCCAGCATCCGGGCCGTGGTCGCCGCGCTGCAGGGCCTGCCCGAGGGCGTGCCCGTGGTGATCGACCCCGTGATGGTCGCCGAGTCCGGTGCGCGCCTCCTCGAGGCGGACGCCCAGCGGGCCTTCGTCCGCGACCTCCTGCCGCTCGCGACGGTGGTCACGCCCAACCTGCCCGAGGCGCTCGTCCTCGCGGGCCGCGACGACGTCGACGACCTCGCCACGCTTACGGACGACGACGTCCTGCAGGTCGCCCGGACCATCGCCGACGCGGGTCCCGACGCCGTGCTCGTCACCGGCGGGCACCGCGCGGCCGCGGAGGACCTGCTCCTCCTCGACGACGGCACGGTCCTGCGCCTCCCGGGCGTCCGCCACGCCGACGGCGCCGCGCACGGCTCCGGCTGCACGCACTCGAGCACCCTCGCCGCCCGCCTCGCCCAGGGCGACGACCTGCCCCGCGCCGCGCGCGTGGCCCGCGCCGTCGCCGGCGAGGCCGTCCGCCGCGGCCTGCGCGACGTCGGGGCCGGTCCCGGGCCCGTCGACGTGCTCGACCTGCCCGCGCTGCGCGACGCCGCCGCGGCGACCGCCGAGGCCGTCGTCGCCGACCAGGGCAGGACGGCCGCGCCATGACGACCGTCCTGGCCGTCCTCGCGTTCGCGGCCGCGGTCCTCGTGCCGCTCGCGCTCACCGCCGGCTACTGGGGCCCGCTGCTCGCCAACCGGGTCCTCGCCGTCGTCTCGTGGCTGCGCGCCGGCCGCGCCGGGCACGTCGAGCGGCGCCGCGCGGAGGCGACCGCGCGCGAGCTCCTGCGCACCTGCCTCGACGACGAGAGCTGGGCGATGTACCGCGACCTCGGCTTCGTCCGCGTGTGGGGCCGCGGGGGCCGGGCGCCGGCGCCGTCCGGTCGCCGGCCCGCCCCGGGCGTCGCGTACGCCTACCTCGTGTATCCCCACCGCCCGCACGTCGTCTTCCTGCCCCAGACCAGCACGCTGCTGGGCGAGTGCCGCGTGCAGCTCGCCGGCCTGGACCCCGAGGACCCGCTCGTGGCGACGGACGACGTCCTCGCGCACTGGATGGCGCTCACGCAGGACGAGCACGGCGTCGTGGCCTCCGCCCGCATCGGGTTCCCGGGCACGGAGCTCTCGCGCCGCGCGGTGCGCCGGGACCTCTGGCGCCTGCGGGAGTGGGAGAGCCGGCGCACGGAGCGCGCCCTCGGTGTCGTGCGGCCCGGTCGCCTCGAGCGCGCCGTCCGCGGTCGCCCCGCGGGCTGAGGCCCCGGTGGCCACCCACGGGCGCGCCAGGGGTCGGTCGCGACCACCGTGGAGTAGCGTTCGCGGGCGATGAGCAGCACTCCCGACGGCGTCGACCTCAAGCGCAACTCGCGACAGGTCACCGAGGGGCCGCAGCGCGCGGCCGCACGGACCTACCTGAAGGGCATCGGCTTCGACAACGAGGCGCTGTCCAAGCCGATCATCGGCGTGGCGCACGGCTGGATCGAGACCATGCCGTGCAACTTCAACCACCGGGTGCTCGCCAACAAGGTCAAGCAGGGCATCCGGGCCGCCGGCGGCACCCCGATGGAGCTCAACCACATCGCGATCTCCGACGGGATCACGATGGGCACCTCGGGCATGAAGACGTCGCTCGTCTCCCGCGAGGTCATCACGGACTCCATCGAGCTCGTCGCGCGCGGGCACCTCTTCGACGGCCTCGTGGTCATCACGGGCTGCGACAAGACGATCCCCGCCGGCGTGATGGCCCTCGCGCGGCTGAACATCCCCGGCCTCATGCTCTACGGTGGCTCGATCCCGCCCGGCCACCTCCACGGCGAGGAGGTCACGATCCAGTCCGTCTTCGAGGCCGTCGGCCGGCACGCCGCGGGCACGATGACCGACGAGGAGCTCGACGAGCTCGAGAACGTCGCCAGCCCCGGCGCGGGCGCGTGCGGCGGGCAGTTCACCGCGAACACCATGGCGATGGCGTTCGAGGCCATGGGCATCAGCCCAGCCGGCGCCGCGATGGTCCACGCTCAGGCGCCGAGCAAGCTCGAGGTCGCGTTCCGCACGGGCGAGCTCGCGATGGAGGTCCTGCGCCGCGACCTGCGCCCGAGCGACGTCATCACGAAGGAGTCGCTGCAGAACGCGGTCGCCGCGGTCTCGGGCTCCGGCGGCTCCACGAACGCCGTCCTGCACCTGCTCGCGGTCGCGAAGGAGATGGGCGTCGACTTCGACATCGACGACTTCGACCGCATCAGCCGCTCGACGCCGCTGCTGTGCGACCTGCTGCCCGGCGGCCGCTACAACGCCGTCGACCTCTGGCACGCGGGCGGCACGCCCGTGTTCCTCGGCCGCCTGAAGGAGGGCGGTCAGCTGCACGAGGACCTGCCGACCGTGACCGGCCCCACCATCGGCGAGCTCGCCGACCAGGGCGTCGAGGCCGAGGGCCAGCGCGTCATCCGCCCGCTCGACGACCCGATCCGCGACACCGGCGGCCTCGCGATCCTGCGCGGCAACCTCTCGCCGGAGGGCTGCGTCGTCAAGCTCTCCGGGCACGAGCGCCGGCGTCACGTCGGGCCCGCGCGCGTCTTCGAGCAGGAGGCCGCCGCGATGGAGGTCGTCACGAGCGGCGGGATCCGCCCGGGCGACGTCATCGTCATCCGCAACGAGGGACCGACGGGCGGGCCCGGCATGCGCGAGATGCTCGCGGTCTCGAGCGCCCTGTCGGGCATCGGCATCTCGGGTGAGGTCGCACTCATCACGGACGGCCGCTTCTCCGGCGCCACGCACGGCTTCTCGGTCGGCCACGTCTCGCCCGAGGCGTTCCACCGCGGTCCGATCGCCGCCGTCCGCGAGGGCGACGAGATCACGATCGACGTCGACGAGCGCCGGCTCTCCGTGGACCTGACCGACGAGGAGATCGCGGAGCGCGCCGCCGCCTACGAGCCCGTCGTCAGCCCCGACGCCACGGGCGTCCTCGCCAAGTACGCCAAGCTCGTGGGCACCGCGAGCGAGGGCGCCGTCACCATCGGCTGAGGTGGGGGACGCGCGCGACATCCTGCCCGTCGTCGAGCCCGACCGGGACCTCGACGACTGGGGCCGCTCGGCCCGGCTCTCCGGCGCCCTGGACCGCACCCTGTGGGAGGCGGCGCACAAGCTGTGGTTCCGCGTCGAGCTGCAGCAGGCCGACCGCATCCCCTCGACCGGCGGGGCGCTCCTCGTCGTCAACGGCGGCGGCGTGCTCTCGCCGATCGGCCCGCTCGTCGCCAAGGCGGTGCGCGAGGACCACCCCCGCCGCCGCGACCCGCGGCTCTGCGTCGACCGCGGCGTCCTGGACCAGCCCGGCCTCTCCGTGCTCCTGACCCGCGCGGGTGCGGTCGGCGCCCAGGTCGACGACCTCGCCCGGCTGCTGGGCGACGAGGGCTCGCTGCTCGTCCTCAGCACGCGGACCGACCGCCTCCACGACGAGGGCGCGACGGAGGGCCTTGCCGGGCACCCCGCCCTCGTGGCCGCCGTGCGCACCGGCGTGCCGATCATCCCGATCGCCGCCGTCGGGGCCGACGACGCCCAGCCCGTGCTGGGGCGCCTGCCGCTGCCCGGTGGCCGTCGGCTGCCCGTCACGCTGGCCTTCCCGCACCTCGGCCCGCTCGCGCTGCTCGCCTACCTGCCGGCGAAGATCCGCCTGCGGGCCCTCTCGCCGCTGCTCCCCGACACGGACGCGGGGACGGACCCGGACGCCGAGGTCGAGCGCCTGGCGCTCTCGACCGCCCGCCGGCTGCGGCACGAGCACGCCGACATGCGGCGGACCCGCGGCTCGAGGTGGGTCGGATGACCGGCGCCGGACTGCGCGTCCTCGTCACCGCCGGGTCCAGCCGCCTCGGGGCGCTGATCGTGACGGCCCTCGAGCGCCGGGACGACGTGGCGACCGTCATCGCCGTGGACGACCACGCCCCGGGCGCCCCGTTCGCCCGGGCCGAGTTCGTCCGCCTGGGCGCGGACCTCGCCCAGCTGCCCCGGATCGTCCGCGGCGCCGAGGTCGACGTCGTGGTCGACGCCCGCGCCGCGGCGGCGGTCGCGCCGCTCGACGAGGCCGCGATCGTCGGACACGCGCCCGTGTCGGAGCGGATCGCGACGGCCTGCACCGAGCCGGGCAGCCCGGTGACGCGGCTCGTCGTCGTCGGCTCCGTCCACCGGACGGGCTGGGGGCGCGACCTGCCGGCGTTCCTCACGGAGGACGTCGAGGCGCCCGCGTCGCCGCGCGGGGCCCTGGCCGGCGCGCTCGCCGAGGTCGAGCGGTCCGCGGAGGACGCGCAGCGCCGGCGGCCCGAGCTCGGGCTGACGACCGTGCGGCTCGCGGACCCCGTCGGCCCCGCGAGCTCGGGCGTCCTGCAGGCCGCCGACCGCCTGCCGCTGCTGCCGACCGTGCTCGGGTTCGATCCCCCGGTGCAGGTCGTGCACGAGGAGGACGCCGCCGCCGCGGTCGCCCACGTCGTCGGCCGCGGGCTCGACGGGCCGTACCTCGTGGCCGCCGACGGCACCCTGGCGCTGTCGGAGGCGCTGCGCATCCTCGGGCGCCCGCACGCCCCGGTCCTGCCCCCGTGGGGCACCGGGGTGCTCGCCGGCGTCCTCTCGCGCGCGGGGCTCGGCGGCGCCCACGAGCTCGCGGGCCAGCTGCGCCGCGGTCGGGGCATCGACAACCGGCGCCTGAAGGCGACGGGCTTCGCCTACCGGGCGACCTCCCGCGAGGCGCTGCGGACCGCGGCGGGGGTCCGGCGCCGCCGCCGGGTCCTGCACCCCGGCGTCCCCGCCCCGTACGAGCCCGAGGTCGAGGCCTTCCTGCGCTACAGCCCGTCCGCCCGCGGCGACGGCGCGGAGCCCGAGGTCCGCGAGGAGGAGGGCATCGGTGCGCTCGAGGGCGACGCCCTGCTGCAGCTGCTGCCGTCCCTGGACCCCGAGGCGCTCCGCGCGCTGCGCGCCCACGAAGAGGCCGGTCCGGGCCGGCGCCGGGTCCTCGACGAGATCGACCTGCTGCTCCACCGCGCCTGAGGGCCCCGGCCGAGTCGCGACCGGGCGACGCTCGACCGGGCCCCGTCGGAGCCCGCGTGCGGCCGGTCGACGGCCGCCGGTCGTCGCCCCGGGCCGCGGCCGCGCGACGGTGCCGGGCGACCCGGGACGCCAGGCGGCGTGGGGGCGTATGCATCCGGGTACGATCACGGTTCGTAGTACCCCCGAGCCCCTGAACGCCTTCTTGCGGCCGGGCCCGGTTCCGCCGACCCCCAGATACCATCGATAGCGCCGCCATGCGTCAACGTCCCGTCCTGCTCCTCACCACCGTCCTCGCCGTGCTCCTCGTGGCCTGCGGCGGCGTCCTCGTCGCCGACGCGAGCACCACGAAGAAGATCCCGCAGGGCGTGACGATCGGCGGGGTCGACGTCGGCGGCATGACGCCCGAAGCCGCCCGGACGACGGCCACGCGCGAGCTGACGGACCGGCTCTCCCGCCCGGTCAAGGTCGTCCACAGCGAGAAGGAGTGGAACCTCACCGCGAAGGGCGCCGGCATCAAGGTCGACATCGACGAGGCCGTCGCGCGCGCCGCCGACCTCAGCGACGACGGCAACGCGTTCGTCCGGGTCTACCGCTCCGTCGCGGGCAACGAGGTGCGTCGCGAGTTCTCGCCGACCAGCACCTACAACCGCTACGCGATCACGCGGCTCCTGGACCGGGTCGAGAAGGGCCTGCACCGCGAGCCGAAGTCGGCCTCGGTGGCCCTCGAGAACGGCGAGCTGAAGATGACGAAGGGCCAGGTCGGCCTGCGCCTGAAGCGCGAGCGCGTCGCGGACCTCGTCCGCACGGCGCTCCTGGACCCGTCCGCGAAGCACCAGATCTCGGCCTACACGGCGAAGATCCAGCCGAAGGAGTCCACGGCGGCGGTCCGCAAGAAGTACTCGACCGTCCTCGTCGCCAGCCGCTCCTCGTTCAAGCTGACGCTCTACAAGGACATGAAGGTGTCGAAGACCTACGGCATCTCCGTGGGCAAGGCCGGCAACGACACCCCCGCCGGCCAGTACACGATCGGCAACAAGGCGGAGAACCCCGCCTGGCACGTCCCGAACTCCGCGTGGGCGGGCGAGCTCGCCGGCACCGTGGTGCCGCCCGGCCCGTCCAACCCGATCAAGGCCCGCTGGCTCGGCATCTACGACGGCGTCGGCATCCACGGCACCAGCGACGACGCCTCCATCGGCACGAACGCCTCGCACGGCTGCCTGCGGATGCACGTCCCGGACGTCATCGACCTGTTCCCGCGGGTGCCGGTCGGCACCCCGATCTACATCCTGTAGCCGGGTCGGCGGGTCGGGCGCCGCCGCGCCCCGCCCGCAGGCCGGCGTCGACCGCCGACCCTCACCCGCCGACCCTCGGCCACCAGTCGACCCTCGGCCACCCGCCGACCTCCGACCACCGACAGGCCGTCGGCCCCCGGCACCCCGGGGGCGTCCGGCGGCCCGGCCGGGATCAGCCCCGGTCGTCGGACCCGCGCTCGCCGGCCTCCTGCGCGGCGCCCAGGCCGCCCAGCGCGCGGATCTCGGGCGTGTGGCCCGCGATCTCGGCCGCGGCGAGCGCCTGGATCGCGTCGTCGAGATCCCCGATCCCCTCCTGGCTCGCCGCCGTCGCGGGACCGAAGCCGGCGATCTCCTCCACGGAGACCTCCTCCCATCCCTTCTGCAGCAGGAGGGGATAGTGGTCCCCCTGGCGAAAGACCAGGGTGCCCAGCCAGATCCCGCGCTCCTGCTTGCGCAGCACGGCGTACCAGAGCGTCGACGCGTCGCCCGACGCGCGGATCTGGTGCCACGGCCGCGGCGGGGGCGTCATGGTGTCGGCCAGGCCCGCGAAGGTCAGCTGCCGGAGCGTCGCGATCCGGCCGGATTCGGTGTCGATGAAGAACGAGCCCACACCCAGACACGATACGACCCCGCTGCCCGACGGCTGGTCGGCCGCGCTGCGGGTGCTCGACGACGACGCCCGCCGCAAGGGCGCGGCCGAGCGCACCCGCACCGCCTACGCCGGCGACGTCGAGCGGTTCGCGCGCTGGTGCGTCGCCGACGGGCGTGCCGGCCCGGCCGACGTCGACGTGCGCGCCGTCCGGCGCTACACGCAGACCCTCACGGAGCGCGGCGCGGCCCCCTCGTCGGTGACCCGCGCGCTCGCGGCGCTCCGGGCGCTCTTCCGGGCGCTCGTGCGCGCCGGCGTGGTCGAGGGCAACCCGGCCGAGCTCGCGCCGGGACCGCGGCGACCGCAGACCCTGCCGCGCGTCGTCAAGCCCGCGGACGCCGCGACGCTGCTCGACGAGATCCCCGCGGACGACGACCACCTCGCGATCCGCGACCGGGCGATGCTCGAGATCGCCTACGGCTGCGGGCTGCGCGCGGCGGAGCTCGTCCGTCTCGACGTCGTCGACGTCCACCTCGAGGACCGGGCGCTCCGCGTGACCGGCAAGGGGGAGAAGACCCGCACGGTGCCGCTCGGCGACCCCGCCGCCGACGCGATCCGCCGCTGGCTGGCCCGGGGGCGCCCCGCGCTGGTCGGCCCGGAGCGCGGGGCCGCCGCCGAGCCCGCGCTGCTCGTCTCCCGCCGCGGCCGGCGACTGTCGACGAGCGACGTCCGCCGGCGCATGGACCTCTGGGTCCGCGCGGCCGGGTTGCCGAGCGACCTGCACCCGCACGCCCTGCGGCACTCCTACGCCACGCACCTGCTGGACGGCGGTGCGGACCTTCGGTCGATCCAGGAGCTCCTCGGACACGCACGCTTGTCCACAACGCAGGTGTATACCCGTGTAGAGTCCAGCCGACTGAAGACGGCTTATCGGCGCAGTCATCCGCGGGCTTGAGCGCCCGGACGGACGTCTGGACGACACACCCGGTTTCCTCCTCAAACGTCCCACGGAACTCCTTCGGTGCCGAGCCCGCCACGTCCCAACGACCTCCGCGACCTCTGGCGTCGCCTGCGCGAGCACCAGGACCCGGTCGCCCGCGAGAAGCTCGTCCTGAACTACGCCCCGCTGGTCAAGTGGGTGGCCGGCCGCGTCGCCGCCACGCTGCCACCGCACGTGGAGGAGGGCGACCTCATCTCCTACGGCCTCGTCGGCCTGACCACCGCCGTCGACCGGTTCGACACCACGCGCGAGGTCCGCTTCGAGACCTACGCCGTGACCCGCATCCGCGGCGCCATCATCGACGAGCTGCGGTCGCAGGACTGGGTCCCGCGGTCCGTCCGCCAGCGGGCGCGCGAGATCGAGCGCACGCACGCGAAGCTCGAGCACAAGCTCCACCGCGCCCCGACCGACGACGAGATGGCCGCCGCCCTCGAGATGTCCGTCCGCGAGTTCCAGGACGCGCTCGTCACGGTGTCGCAGTCCACGATCCACGCGCTGGACGAGATGTGGTCCGTCGGGGACTCGAGCGGCGGCGACCAGGTCTCGCTGCTCGACACGATCGAGGACCAGCACGCCCCGGACCCGGCGGCGATGCTGGCCGAGCAGGACGTGCGGGACCAGATGCGCGGCGCGATCGAGCGGCTCCCTGAGCGGGAGAAGGTCGTCATCGCCCTCTACTACTACGAGAACCTCACCCTCCGCGAGATCGGCGAGGTCCTCGGGGTCACGGAGTCCCGGGCCTCGCAGCTGCACACGAAGGCCGTGCTGCGGCTGCGCGCCCGGATCAGCCCGGACGACGTCGCGGTGGCCTGAGCCGCTGCGCGACGCGCCGGTGCCCCGGCCGGACGGTCGGCGGACCGCCCGTCCACGGCCGTCGGCCGGCAGGGCGCGGCGCTCACGGGCGTTGGTAGCCTCTCGGGGTGTCGTCTCCCGGGAACTACGAGGTCTGCGCGGTCTGCGACCGGCATCTGCTGCGGGGCGAGCAACCCGAGATCTTCCTGCACGACGGGGCCCGCAAGGACGTCTGCGAGCTCTGCGTCCCCCGGGCGCTCTACGCCGGCTGGATCCGCGTCGGCGTGAACGACGCGCCGACGCTCGAGCCCGCCCGTCGACGCGGGGCCTCGATCGTCGAGCGCCTGCGCCGCGGCGTGGGGCGCGACCGCGCCCCGCGCAGCCCGCAGCCGGAGGGCGCCGCATCCCGGGCCTCCAGGCGCCGGGAGCAGCAGCAGCCCGCCGAGCCCGCGGCCGACCCGACCGTGAAGCCGCAGTGGCGACCGCACCGGATCGAGGACGAGGTCGAGGGCCTGCGCCTGGCCGACGAGCCCGCCGCCGCGCCGCTGGCCGCCTACGCCTCGGCCTCGGCCGGGGATGCCGTCCACGTGACGACCTCCGGCGCCCGCATGACCGCCCGGGCGATCGACCTCTACAACCACTCGGACCACCCGCGCCGCCTCGCCGGCATCGCCCGCACCCTCGGCGCGCCGTGGGTCACGGTGCGCACGGTCGAGGGGTCCCGCGTCCAGATCGTCCTGGCGTGGGAGCTCACCTGGTACCGCTTCGAGCTCGACCTCGCCCGCGAGGCCGACGGCGTCCGGGCGACGGGTCAGGGCACGTCGCTGCAGGACCTCACGCCCGGCGACGTGGACCCCAACGCCGTGGCGGACGACCACGGCTACCTCTACCTGCAGGCCGGCGTCGCGGGCTGAGCCCCGCCGGGAGCGGCGCCGCCCGACCGCGGCCGCTCAGCCCTGGCGTGGCCGCCGGCCCTCGCCGATGCGCCGCTCGCGGTTCTCGCGCTTCTCGTCGAGCTCCTCGATCTCCGCCCGCAGCTCGAGGTAGGAGACGCGCCGCGCCTCCGGCAGGCGGCCGTCCGCCACGGCCCCGAGCACCGCGCAGCCGGCCTCGCGATCGTGCCGGCAGTCCGTGAAGCGGCAGGCGCCGGCCAGCTCGACGACATCGACGAACGCGGCGTCCAGGCCGCCCGTGTCCCGGACCAGGCCGAGCTCGCGGGTGCCGGGCGTGTCCAGGAGGCACGTCCCGCCGCCGAGCGGCACGAGCTCGCGGGCCGTCGTCGTGTGCCGGCCCTTCGCGTCCGTGCCGCGCACCGCGCCCGTGGCGAGCAGCTCCCGGCCCAGCAGGGCGTTGACGATGGACGACTTGCCCGCGCCGGACTCGCCGATCAGGGCGGTGGTGCCGCCGCGGGGGAGGAGGGCCTCGAGCTCGTCGAACCCGCGGCCGTCGCGCTTGGAGACCGCGACGACGGCGGTGCCCGGCGGGATCTCGTCCTGCAGCGCCCGCCAGGCGTCCGGCAGGTCGAGGTCCGCCTTCGTCGCCACGACGATCGGCTGGACGTCGCCCTCGTGCGCGATCACCAGGGACCGCTCGATGCGGCTGGGGCGCAGCGGCCGGTCCAGCGCGTGGACGACGAGGACCGCCTCGACGTTCGACGCGAGGACCTGCTCGAGCAGTTCCCGCGACGGGTCCCGACGGCCGACGAGCCGGTGCCGGGGGCCGACGGCGACCGCGAGCAGCCGGTCGTCGCTCTTGTCCCGCTCCGTCGCCACCCAGTCGCCGACCGCCAGCGGCGTGTCCGAGCGGTCGTCGTCGAGCGCGGAGGTGCGGCCGAGGCGGCCGACCCCCGGGCTGCGCCCGTGCTCCGTCACGAGGTGGCACCCGCCGTACTCGATGCGCGCGACCCTGGCCGGGCGTCGGTCGCCCGAGAGGTAGGGCTCCAGGTCGGCGGCGACCGCGTCGTTCCACCCGGCGGCGGCGAGCGGGTCCGGCAGGTCCCAGAGGTCCGCCACCGCCTCGCCGTCACCGACCGCGTCGCCGTCGGTCATCTGCGCGTGCTGGGGGGCCGCATTCCCCTGCAAGCCTACGTGGTCGGGGCCCGGGCGGGAAGGAGCCGACACGGCGAATCGTCGCTCGCTATATTGCTGTTCCCCCGCGGATGTAGCTCAGTTGGCTAGAGCGTCTGCTTGCCATGCAGAAGGTCGAGAGTTCGAGTCTCTTCATCCGCTCCTAGGGATCGCGAAGCCCCCGCCACCGGCGGGGGCTTCCGTGTTTCTGGGCCCCTGCCACCGGCGGGGCCTCCGTGCTCTTGGGCCCTGCCTCCGGCGGGGCCTCCGTGTTTCCGAGGCCCCCGCCACCGGGGGTCTCGTCCTCCTGAGCCCTCGCCACCGGCGGGCCCGCCGCGGCCACGGGGCCCCGCCACGGGCGGCGCTCCGGCGCGGGCTCCCGGGAATCCCGCCCGTCGCGCCCGCCGCCCGCGCCACGGCGCCCGTGGCACGCCCGGGGGAGGCGGCCCACCGTCGACGGGGGAGGCCGGCATCCACCCGTCGGGGCATCCAACGGGTCGTTTCGTGCGTAGAGGGGATCAGTGTGATCGATCACTGATACGAACGTCCGTGCAGGTTGACGCCACGTATCCGACACCGCGTTGCAACGGAGCAGGTCTAGCGTGCCCCTCATGTCGTCCGAGTCCGTCGGCCTCCGCCGCTCACGCAGCGCCACCGGCACCGTCGCCTCCCGCCCACGGGCGATCGTCGCGGTCCTCCTCGCGCTGCTGGCGCTCGGCCTCGGCGTGGCGGCCCCCGCCGGCGCCGCCGACCGCGAGTTCGCCCCGCGGTTCTCCGTGAACGACACGGGCGACATCGACATCTTCGGCAACACGTCCATGACGTGCCCGACGCTCGCCATCGGCTGCACCATCGCCCAGCAGGCCGGCGTCTCGACGCTCGCGGACTCCACGTCGCAGAACAACAACTACAACATGCAGTTCGTCGACGTGGACGGCGACGCCTCGACGTTCAACTCGAGCCGCGCGACGGTCTCCGTCCCCTCGGGCAGCACGATCCTCTTCGCCGGCCTCTACTGGGGCGGCCGTGCCGTCGGGGCCACGGGCTTCAACCAGCGCGGCACGGTCAAGTTCCGCGCGCCCGGCGCCACGGGCTACACCTCGCTGACCGCGACGACCCTCGACGACGGCGGGGTCGCCGGCGCGACGGACTCGATCTACCAGGGCTTCGTCGACGTCACCTCGCGCGTCCAGGCCGGCGGCCCCGGCGTCTACACCGTCGCCGACGTCCAGGCCGCGACGGGCGCCGACAAGCTCGCCGGCTGGTCGCTCGTCGTCGCGTACCGCAACACGAGCCAGCCGGCCCGCAGCCTGACGGTCTTCGACGGCCTGCGGTCCATCGGCTCCGGCGCGACCGGCACGATCGGCATCTCCGGCTTCACCACGCCGCCCGCCGGCAGCGTCAACACCCGCGTCGGCTTCGTGAACTACGAGGGCGACGGCGGCATCATCGGCGACAGCGCCTCGCTCAACAGCACCGTCCTCAGCGACGCGCAGCACCCCGCCACGAACTTCTTCAACTCGCGCAGCTCCCGCGACGGCGTGCGCCGGACGGGCCAGGACCCGAGCTACCCCAACCAGCTCGGCATCGAGCAGTCGATCCTCCTGGCCAACAACGTCCTGGCCAACAACGCCACGAGCGCGACGGTCCGCCTGACCTCGTCGGGCGACGTGTACGCGCCGGGCGTCGTCACCTTCGCCACGGAGCTCTACGCCCCGAAGGTCGAGCAGACGAAGACGTTCGTCGACGTCAACGGCGGCGACGTCGAGCAGGGCGACGTCCTGCGGTACACGATCACC
>WLOB01000350.1 GCA_009699505.1 Actinomycetota bacterium
CACGGTGGCGCCGCGGACGACGACCGTGAAGGTCGCCCCCGCGAAGAAGGCCCGGCGCTAGGCGCACGGGAACGGTCCCGGGACCCGGCGGCGACGGGCGTCGTCGCCGGGCGGGCCGGGGCGCTCAGCGCCAGAAGCGCCGGCGCTTCGGCTTCTCGGGCGTGAACGCCGGCCGGGGCGGCACCGGGACCCCGTCGAGCAGCGCGCGCGGCACGTCCGTCGCCATCCAGTCGCGCAGGTCGGCGTACCCGGAAGCGTCCATCTGCTCGCCCATGCCGGGGGCGCGGTGCCGGTCGTCGTGGGAGTCCGACGCGACGACGTGCACGAGCCCGGCATCGACGTAGCGGCGGGCGGCGGCCTGCACGGTGCGACCGAAGAAGCCGGTCAGGGCGCCGGCGGTCACCTGGGCGAGGCACCCGCCGGCGATCAGCCGCGCGAGCAGGTCCGGGTCGGTGTGGAAGGACGCGCAGCGCTCCGGGTGGGCCAGCAGCACCCGCACGCCGCGGCTCTGGACGATGCCGACCAGCCCGTCGATGCCGGGCGCGTCGACCGAGATCGGGGCCTCGAGCAGCAGCCACGGGCTTCCGCCCAGACGCAGCGCCCCGAGCTGCTCCGCGCTCATGTCGACCGCCCGGGTCAGCGCGACCTCGGCGCCGGGCAGGACCTCGAGCGGGATGCCCTCGGCCTGCAGGGCGGCGTTGACCTCGAGGACCCCGGCCGCGATCACCTCGGCGGAGTTGGGGTAGTCCCAGCCGACGTGCGGCGTCGCGACGACCGTGGTGGTGCCGCGGGCGACGTGCTCGCGGGCCATCGCGAGCGTGCCCGCCATGTCGTCCGGGCCGTCGTCGATGCCGGGGAGGATGTGGCAGTGCAGGTCGATCACGGGGCGGCACGCACTATGGCGGACCGGGGGCGGGGCCGCGACGGACCGGGCGGACGGGCGAGGTGACCGGGCGGTGCGGAGCCGACGGAGGCGGCGTCCCGCGGGTGGGCGAGTTCGCCGGGCGTGTGCCGAGCCGAGGGAGGCGGCGGCCCGCGTGACGGGCGAGTTGGCCGGGCGGCGCGGAGCCGACGGAGGCGGCGTCCCGCGTGACGGACGAGTTCGCCGGGCGTGTGCCGAGCCGACGGAGGCGCCGTCCCGCGGGTGGACGAGTTCGCCGAGCGTGTGCCGAGCCGACGAAGGCGGCGTCCCGCGGGTGGGCGGTGGCCGAACGGGCCGTGCGCGGCGTCCGCCGCTAGGGTCGTGGCCGATGACCACGGACCGGCGCAGCACGCTCGAGCTCCTCCGTGCCGACTTCGCGGCGTCGCCCTCGTGGTGGAGCCGCACCACGCTGACGATCTTCCGCTTCGGCGGGTGGGCGCACGCGCGTCGCCGCCGCCGGCTGCCGGCCTACGTCCTGTACCGCGTGCTCGACGCGGTGTGGACCCGGGCCGTGATCGGCTCCGTGATCCCGCCCGACGTGCAGGCCGGCCCGGGCCTCGGCCTGCACCACGGCGGGCCGGGCATCTTCCTCGCCACGGGCACCCGCTTCGGCAGCCAGGTGACGATCCTCCACGGCGTCACCTTCGGCATGGACGGCGTCGACCACGCCGCCCGCGCGGTCGTCGGCGACCGCGTCTTCGTCTCGACCGGCGTCGTCGTCGTCGGCGGCGTCCGGATCGGCGACGACGCCACCCTCGCCGCCGGCACCGTGGTCACGCGCGACGTCCGCGCCGGCGTGACCGTCGGCGGCGTGCCGGCGAAGGAGATCCAGGAAGGGCCCCGCTATGCGCACCGCGGCGGCGACCCGGCCGGGGGCGTGGCGGGCGACGGCTGACCGGACCGGAGGCGCGCCGGGCGGACAGGGAAGGGCGTGCGCCGGGCGGGCCGGGCCGGCCGCCCGGAGGCGCCGCGTTCCCCGGATCGGGCACCCTGACGACGCGAATCCGGAATGCGGCGCGTGCTGCGGCGCCCGACGGCCGCCCGGCTCGCCGCGTTGCCCGAATCGAGCACCCTGACGACGCGAATCCGGAACGCGGCACGTGCTGCGGCACCCGGACGGCCGCCCGGCTCGCCGCGTTCCCCGAATCGAGCACCCTGACGACGCGAATCCGGAACGCGACGCGTGCCGCGGCGCCCGACGGCCGCCCGGCTCGCCGCGTTCCCCGAATCGAGCACCCTGACGACGCGAATCCGGAACGCGGCACGTCCTCGCCGGCCCGGCCTACCCGCAAGCGGTCGAGACCCGGCCCGACGACGGCTCGCCCTCGCGCGCGGACTACCGTGGGGGCATGAGCATCCTCGAGCGGGTCCAGGCCGACGTAACCGCCGCGCGCAAGGCGGGCGACAAGCAGCGCGTCGGGGCGCTGCAGCTCGTCCTGTCCGAGCTGCAGAAGGACGCGAAGGAGGGCAAGGGCGACGAGCTGGCCGTCCTCCGCCGGGAGCGCAAGCGCCGCGAGGAGTCCGCCGACACCTACGAGCAGAACGACCGCCCCGAGCTCGCCGTGCCCGAGCGGTACGAGGCCGAGCTGATCGGCGCGTACCTGCCGCAGGAGCTGGGCGACGACGAGCTGCGCGTCCTCGTGGGCGACGTGATCGCGGAGACCGGCGCCACGGGCCAGAAGGACATGGGGCGCGTGATGCAGGCCGTGATCCTCGCCGCGGACGGCCGCGCGGACGGCCGACGGGTCTCCGGGCTCGTCAAGGAGGCGCTCGCCGCGCTCTGAGCACGGCGCTCCGTGCCTCGCGGGGCGGCTCGCCGCGCTCTGAGCCGCGGCCGGGCGGGCCGGGCGCTCCGTGCCTCGCGGGGCGGCTCGCCGCGTTCCGAGCCGCGGGCGGGCCGCCGGGCGCTCTGCCTTGCGGGGCGGCTCGCCCGCGCTCCAGCCGGGCGGGCCGCCTGACGCTCGGTCCGTCGCAGGGCGCCAGGCCCGCGGCCGTCCCCGCACACCCGCCGCGGGTGTCAGTCCCGTGGCGATCCCGTATCGGACGTCCGTCCGGGGCGTGCGTCTGGTCACGGCGCTCAGCCGTTGGTCCGTTTCCGTCGAGAATCGTCGCGGGACCGGCTCCCGGAAGACGAGAGGAGGAGGGATCTCCCCGGTCTCTCCCTGAATCGTGTCCTTCGCCTCGTCACTCACCTCACACCTGCGGCGCGTCCCCGGTCCGCAGGATCCGACGCCCGGTCACGGACGCCGCACCATCGTGGCCCACGTCGACCGGTGGTTCGTCGCGACGGCGGCAGAGGGCACCGCGCGCGCCGCGCTGCTCGTCGTCGACGTCGACATCGACGACGCGCTGCCCGTAATGGAGCAGGCGCCGGTCCTCTCCGTCGTCGGCTCGGGCGACGCCGGCGCCTGGCGCGTCGTGCGGACCGCCGACGCCGCGGCCCCCGACCCGCGCGACGCCCCGTCGTCCGCCGACGTCCTCGGGGTGTTCGGCGCGCAGGGACCGTTCGAGGACCAGACCGTCGTCGCCACGGATGCCGCGCACCTCGCGGTGGACGCGGGCGACGGGTCCGGTCCCGCCGACGCCGCCGACGAGGATCCCGAGGCCCGGCGCCGAGCCCGTCTGGGCCGGAGCGTGGCCCGCGCGATCAGCGCGCAGGTCCGTCCCGGAGACGCCGTCGCCCGGATCGACGCCGGCCGCTTCGCCGTCCTGCGCGGCTCGATCGCCGACGGGGGCAGCGCCCGCGCCGAGGCCGCCGCGCTGGCCCGCGGCGTCGAGGACGCGCTCGTCGGCCGCCCCGAGGGCTTCGGCGTGCGCGTCACGGCCGGTGCGGTGACCCTCGCCGCCGACGCCCCGCGCGAGGGACGCTCCGCGCTCGGTGCCGTGACGACCGCGATGCTCGAGGGCAAGCTGCTGACGGACGACCGCGTGGTCGTCGCCGTCGCCCCCGGCGGCTGAGGCCCCGGCGTAGCGGCTCGTCGCCGCCTACCGTCCCGCACCCGCGGACGCGACCCGGGAGCGCGAGGCGGCCCCGCCCCGCGTCGCCGCCCCGGCCTCAGACGATGATCGTGCGCTCCGCGGCCTCGCGGACGACGTCGTGGTCGTTCTCGTAGGTGAGCAGCGCGATCGCGTCGTTCGGCGCGAGCCAGCGCAGCTCGTCGACCTCGTCGTTGACGGTGAAGTCGCCCGAGACGATCGACATGAGCCAGTATCGGACGAGCTTCGGCCGGCCCTTGTGGTCCTCGTAGCGGACCTCGGTGAGCTCCTCGCCCAGCTCGACCTCGTAGCCGGTCTCCTCGCGGATCTCTCGCAGTGCGGCGACCTCGAACGTCTCGCCGGCGTCGAGCTTGCCCTTCGGCAGCGACCAGTCCTCGCGGTACGGGCGATGGACGACCGCGATCAGCCCGTCCCGCACGATGACGCCGCCGGCTGCGTGGACCTCTCGCGGGAACATGCGGGGGAGGATAGGCGGCGGGCCGTCCCGCAGCGGTCCGCGCACCGTCGCCGCCCGGCGGTCCGCGCACCGCCGCCGCCTGGCGGTCCGCCCCCAGGGACGCGGGCTCGGCCCGCGACCTGCCCCTAGGTCTGCGACGCGCCACCGGCGCTCCCGCCTCCGGGCACGCGGGCTCGGGCCGCGACCCGCTCCGGAGGGCTGCGACGCGCCACCGGCACGGAGACCCGTGGCGGGCCGCCGCGGTCGGCGACGACGTAGACGCCCGAGAAGGTCAGCTGCGACGCACGCGCCCGCCCCGGTCAGCGACGACGCAGGCGCCCGAGCAGCCGCTGCAGGAGCGACTGGCGGGCCCAGCGCGGGGGACGGACGCGCGTCAGGCCTCGGGCGTGCGCCGCGGGCCAGCTCGCCC
>WLOB01000351.1 GCA_009699505.1 Actinomycetota bacterium
AGGTCGTGGCGCTGCGCGGCAACTTCGACGAGGCGCTGCGCCTCGTCCGCGAGATCACGCAGATCCATCCGATCGCGCTCGTCAACTCCGTCAACGACTACCGCATCGCCGGGCAGAAGTGCGCGGCCTTCGAGGTCATGGAGGACCTCGACGGCCGCCTCGACGCGCTCTGCATCCCCGTCGGCAACGCGGGCAACATCACGGCGTACTGGAAGGGCTTCCAGGAGCTGCACGCGGAGGACCCGTCGATCGGGCTCCCGGCGATGCACGGCTTCCAGGCCCGCGGGGCCAACCCGCTCGTGCGCGGCGAGATGGTCCCGGAGCCCGAGACGATCGCCTCGGCCATCCGCATCGGCGCGCCCGCGCGCTGGGAGGAGGCCATGGCGGCGATGACGGGCTCCGGCGGCACCGTCGCGGACTGCACGGACGAGGAGATCCTCGACGCGTACCGCTTCCTCGCCCGCGAGGAGGGCGTGTTCTGCGAGCCCTCGTCGGCCACCTCGGTCGCGGGGCTGATGAAGCACGGCGTCGGCGACGCGCAGCGGGTCGTCTGCGTGCTCACGGGCCACGGCCTGAAGGACCCGCAGACCGCGCTGGACGAGTCGCCGCCGGTCGTGCCGTGCGAGCCGACGCTGTCGGCGCTCGAGAAGATCCTCGTCGGCTAGGCCCCGGCGCCGCTGCCGACCGAGCCACGGCCCGGGCCCGGCGTCGGCGAGGTCGGGGACCGCCGGCCGGACCGGTCGCGGCGCGGCCCCGGGCCGCCGGGTGACCCGGACCGGACCCGGTGCGGGGTGGCGTCCCCCGCCGTGCGCGCGGTGTCGCGACGCGGGGGCTCGCGGGTCCCCCGGCAGCGCGTTCGCGGGCCGGGCCGTCGGGTACGGTAGGCGTCGCATGGGTCGCACCGTCTCCGTCTCCGTCCCCGCCTCGAGCGCCAACCTCGGGCCGGGCTTCGACTGCATGGCCGCCGCCCTCGGGCTCTGGCTGCACGTCGAGGTCGAGGAGACCGGCACCTTCGCCGTCGAGCACGACCTGCCGCTGCCCGTGGGCCGTGACAACGTCGTCGTCCGCGCCTTCGAGCGCCTGCGGTCCGCCGACGGCGTGACCTTCCGCGTCCGCACCGACATCCCGCTCGCCGGGGGCCTCGGGTCGAGCGCCACGGCGATCGTCGCGGGGCTCGCCGCGGCGGCGGCGCTCGACGGCGGCAGCACCGATCCCGAGGCGCTCCTGCCCCTGGCGGTCGACCTCGAGGGGCACCCGGACAACGTCACCGCGGCGCTCTTCGGCGGCATCGTGCTCACGGACGGCAGCTGGACCGTCCGCATCGCCCCGCCCGAGGGCCTCGAGGCCGTCTTCGTCGTCCCGCACGAGGCCGTCCGCACCGCCGCCGCGCGCGCCGTGCTGCCGCAGACCGTGCCGCTCGAGGACGCCACGGCGAACGTCGCCTGGGGCGCGTCCCTGGCGATCGGCCTGGAGCGCGGCGACCTCGACATCGTCGCCCACAGCCTGCGCGACGTCCTGCACCAGCCGCACCGCGCGGCGCTCTTCCCGCGCTCGTCCGAGCTCGTCGACGACGCCACGAGCCTCGGCGCGATCGGCGCGACGGTCAGCGGCGCGGGCCCGACCGTGATGCTCTGGACGAGCTCGGACGCCGCGCCCGCCGTGCTCGAGGCCGCGCAGGAGCGCGCCGCGGGCTGGGCGACCGTGCTGCACGCCCCGTTCGTGGGCGAGGGCGCGCGGGTCGCGGTCGTCGTCCCGGACTGACCCGGCGATCGGCCGGCCGCTGCGGGCCCCGCGGCCTCCCGGGGCGGCCGCCCGGGGAAGACCGGCCCGGCGGGCCTCGGTGGCGTTCGCCCCGGCAGGCCCCGGCCGTGCGGCCTCGGTCGGACTAGGCCGTGCGGCCTCGGTCGGCCCCGGCCGTGCGGCCCCGGTGGGCTCCGCCTACGCCCGGACGGCCTTCGCCAGCGCGGTGAGCTTCCGCTTCGCCGACGTCTCGCCGAGCCCGCCGGCTAGCTCGCGCGCCAGGTCGAGGTAGTCCACGCCGAGCTCGGGGCGGTGGTCGAGGATCGACACGCCGCGCTCCGCGGACTCCGCGTAGGCGATGGACGAGCGGATCACGGCGTCGAGGATCTGGCCGGGGTGCGCCTCGCGCAGGGCCACGACGGCCTCGCGCGAGTGGACCGTCCGCAGGTCCGCCTTCGTGACGACGGCCCCGAGGAGCTCGAGGTCGGGGTTCAGGCCGTCCTTGGCGAGCTCGATCACCTGCAGGGCCTGCTCGACGCCCTGGAGGGCGAAGTACTGCGCCTCGCAGGCGATGAGCGCGTGGGTGGCGGCGACGAGCGCGTTCACCGTCAGCAGGCCGAGGTTCGGCGGGCAGTCGAGCAGGACGACGTCGACCTCGTCGTCGACCCCGCGCAGGACCTTGCGGAGCGTGAGCTCGCGCCCCATCCGGCCGGCGAGGGCCAGCTCGGCCTCGGCGAGCTGGAGGTTGGCGGGGACGATCCCGTCGTGCACGGCGTCCTTCGCCTCGGCGCGGCCCGTGAGGACCTCGGCGATCGTCGGCGTCGCGTCCGGCGGCACGTCGAAGTAGTCGGACAGGTTGCCCTGCGGGTCCAGGTCGATCGCGAGGACGCGCAGGCCCCCGCGGCGGAACGCGTCGGTCAGCGTCCGGACGGTCGTCGTCTTCCCGGTGCCGCCCTTCTGGGACAGCACGGCGATCCGGTGGGCCATGGCGCGCAGTCTATGGCGACCCGCGGCGCGAGCCCGGGGGAGGACCCCGGCCGACCGCGGCGAACAGCTTCGTGTCATGCGCCGCCAGCCCATCTCCGAAGCCGATCTCGAGCGCCAGCTGCTCCGGCGGTCCGTCCACTCGCTCCACGCGGAGCGCCTGAACTGCCACCGGTGCGGCCGGACCCCGCTCGTCGGCGAGGTCGTCTACCGCTACCCCCGCGAGCGCACGATCTGCGCGCTGTGCGTGCCCTACCGACGCGGCCGGCCGCTCGCGTCGATCCCGGTCCGCCACGGCGAGGAGATCCGCGCCCAGCGGCTCACCCCGCCCGTGGCCGACCCCGCCGCCTGAGGCCGACGCCGTCGCGCCGGGTCCCGTGGCGCGGGGCGACCGCGGCGCCCGCGTCCCCGCGCGCGACGGGGCCGCCGCTCCCCGGGGTCTCCCGGACGGGGCCGCGGCTACACTTGGGCACGTGGATCCGGTCACGAGCTCGGTCAGCATCAGTCGCCCCCGCGAGGAGGTGTTCGCGTACCTCTCGGACATCGCGAACCACCGGCGGTTCCTCGACGGTCGCCTGACCTCCTGGCACCTCACCCGCGAGGACTCGATCGGCCTCGGCGCCGGCGTCCGCGTGAAGGCGAAGCTGCCCTTCAACCGCTTCTCGTACTTCGACGTCACCTTCACCGAGGTCGAGCCGCCGTACCGGATCGCGATGGTCGGCCGGGGCGGCAAGTACGACCGCACGCTCGTCCTGGGGGAGATCACGATCCGCGACGACGGCCACGGCTCGACGCTCACCTGGACGATCGAGACGGAGACGTCGATGCCCTCCGACGGCATCATGGAGACCGTCGGGCTGCAGAAGCCGATGGCCAAGCGCGCGCTGAAGCGCGGCCTCGAGCGGCTTCGCGCGATCCTCGAGGACGGCGCCGAGGGGTCCGCCCCGGTGTCCATCGCGGGTGGTGCGCGCAAGCCGGCGAGCGGGTTCCGACTGCCGCAGGACCTCGCGGACTCCGCCCATCCCGTCGACGGGTCGCGCGCGCACGCCTCGTCGTGAGCGCTCGACTAGACTCCCCGCTCATGCGTCAGCGGCTCCTCCCTCTGCTTGCGGTCGCCTTGGTGTCCACGACCCTCACGGCGTGCGGCTCCAAGGAGGCCAACCCCACCCACGCGGAGACCGAGGCGGTCTACGTCTCCGTCGGCCCCGAGAACGGCCCATACCTGAAGTACCAGGTGCAGGTCTCCCGCCAGCTGAACCCGGGCGACTTCGAGAACCTCTCCGCCCGCGGCGACCAGGAGAAGGTCGACCCGGAGGACTCGGAGTACCTGCGCGGCATCCCGTCCTCGCAGCTCGAGCTCGCCAAGAGCCCGCGCAACCCGATCGACGACGAGATCTACTTCGGCGTCTTCATCCAGGTCGCCAACGACAACAAGCAGCCGCTGAAGTCGGCCGCGCTGTCGGGCTTCGAGATCGAGGACTCGCTGTTCGTCGAGGGCTCCTCGACGGCCGAGGAGCACGTCTTCAAGCCGATCGCCGCGTTCGACCCGAAGAACCCCGGCAACCCGTTCCTCTACCGCCAGGCGACCGTGCCCGGCGCGGTCGGCACCGGCAGCGGCTACCAGCCGCTCCCGAACAGCCCGGCCGGCTCGAGCACCACGGCGGCCGAGCTGCTCGTCTTCAAGATCCCGCAGTCCAAGCTCGAGAACCGCCCGCTCGTCCTCAAGATCAAGGGGCCGACCGGCGGCGAGGCCGAGATCGACCTCGACGTCTGAGCGACCCGCCCGGCCCACGGCCGGCGACGCAGGACCCACGACGGGGCGCCCACGGGCGCCCCGTCGTCGTTCCGGGGCGGGGTCGGTCGGAGCGGCGCCCGGGAGCGCCGGTCGTCCGCCCGGTCGCCGCGGTGCCCGGGCGGGAGGAGGGGCCGTCCCCGCGGTGCCGGCGACGTCGGGCGGCGGGCACCGCTCCGCGAAGGCGCCGGGGGAGAGCCGACGGCCCGACGGCGCGACGGGCGGGCCGGGGGACCCGCGCTGCGCGGCGCGATGACCGCGCCGCG
>WLOB01000352.1 GCA_009699505.1 Actinomycetota bacterium
CGACGGTGACCCGGAACTCGCTGCGACCCGTACCGCCCTCGATGCGCGCGGGAATGAGGAACAGCGGCGCGCGGGCCTCCTTGCCGCTCGGCGTCGTGTGGACGAGGGCGCCGAAGGTCAGGTAGAGGTTCGCGTTGCCGGTCTCCTCGTACATCGTGCGGGCGGCGCGCGCCAGACCGCGCAGGCCGTTCTGGTACTTCGCCTGCGTGACGGCGACGTGGATCGTGTGGTCGTCGCGCAGGAGCCGGGTGATGACCTCGGCGTCGACGTCCTGGGCGCGCCGGGCGCCCTGCAGGACGTGGACGTCGCTGAGCGCGTCCTGCGGCCGCAGCCGGAGCGTCTTCCCCGCGTGGACGAGGTCGTCGAGCAGCGGCAGCGCCCCGGTCGGGACGTGCAGGTCGAGGACCTGCGCCGACGGCCGAAGGTTCAGCAGGCGGTTGCGGGTGCTGAGGTCCAGCAGCGACCGCTTCCACTTGACGACGCGCGGCGGGGCGTCGTCGGCGACGTCGAGGAGGACGTTGTCGCCGGCGTGGGCGGTGCGGAGCTCGGGCGGCAGGTCGAGCGGGTTCTTCGGCGTCGTCCCCGGCTGCGGCTCGTCGCGGGGCTCGGGGGCGGCGAGCTCGTCGTGGCTCGGCAGCGGGCGGATGCCGTCGTGGCGGGCGGACGTGACGGCGATCAGGCCGCGGAGCGCGTCGGGGTCGCTGAAGCGGGCCTTCGCGATCGCGACGGCGCCGGCGAACCCGTGGTCCTTCTCGTCGCTGTAGTACGCCGCCTCGACGGGGACGACGACGCCGGACTCGACGAGGTTGACGAGCTGGTTGGGCTCGGTGAGGACCGCCTGCGGCAGGCCACCGCTCTCGCCGTCGCGGACGAAGCCGGCGAAGGCGTGACCCCGCACGAGCCAGAGCACCGGGTACAACCCGGCCTGCTCGAGGCACGCGGCGTAGGCGACGGCCAGGTCGATGCAGGTGCCGAAGCGGTCGTCGAGGACCTGGGCGGTCGTCCGGACCTTCTGGCCGGAGTCCTCGAACGACGCCGGCGGGTCGATGTAGCGGACGCCGCGCCCGTGCAGCGCGGCGTAGATCGCGGCGGCGATCTGGGCGGCCCGCTCCGGACCCTGCTGGTAGCCCTGCAGGCTCGAGTCCTTCGTCCCCTTGCGCAGGATCTCGGACGCCGCGTCCAGGACCGTGGTGACCGCGCGGGTGTTGGGCTGCACGAACGCCGCGAGCGAGGAGAAGAAGATCGGCGCGTTGAACCACTCGTTCGCGGCCAGGACGTCCATCGGGACCGCGAGCTCGACGTCGTCGCCCCACGTGCGGGACGCGACGACCCGCAGCGTGGCGGGGTGACTCTCGTTCAGGCCGGCCAGGTGCTCGTGCGACGGGTGCACGGCGCCGAGGTCGCTGGCGGTCTGCTCCTGCCCGGGCGCGAGCTCGCCCTCGAACGTCCGGACCCACGGCTCGCTGAGCTCGGTCCCCTGGCCGTGCAGCGACACCGTCACGGTCACGTCGACCTGTGGGTGCTCCCCGACGTTGCGCACCAGGACGGACTGCACCAGCGGCACCCGGTTGTGGACGAGCGCCAGCTTGACGGCGGGCTGCGTCAGGACCTCGACCTCGAGGCCGTCGACGGCGGCGTGCTTCCGGGCCCAGAGGGGCTCGCGATCCATGGTGGGGGTGCTCCTGGGAACTGGTTCGGTGGCGCCGGGCATCGACACCACGCGGGGACGGTCGTTCGAGCATCGTCAGGTCTGACGGAGAACTCAAGGGGGAGTCGGCGGATGGGGATGGTGGGAAGGCGCAGGGGTGTCGTGGTCCGGTCTCGCGGAAACCGTCAGAACGACTCGCCGGTGGGCGACTACGCTCGCGAACCACCCCGTGTCCTCGTCGAGCCCAGGACGACCTCCATGCCTCCATCCGCCTTCACCACGATCCCCCGGCAGTCCATTCCCGGGGGATCGGTGCTCCGATGACGACCCATCTGGAGCAACCGCTGGTGGACGTCGAGTTCGCGGCCCTCGATCTCGAGACGACGGACTTCCAGGGGGAGCCGGTGGAGATCGGCGTCGTGATCCTCGGTGGCGACGGCGAGGTGCGGGACGAGTGGTCGACGCTCGTTCGACCCGCCACGCCGGTCCACCCGCACGCGTGCCGGGTGCACGGCCTGCGGGACGACCATCTGGTCGGCGCCCCGGCGTTCGATGAACTGATCGGCGACGTCGACGCGCTGCTCTCCGGGCGGATCGTCGCCGGGCACGAGGTCGACTTCGACCGGCGGACGCTCGCATCGGCGTACGAGCGCCACGGGCACGCGAGAGACTGGCCCACCGTGTGCACGCGCCGCATGGGCTTCGGCGGCGCGCTGCAGTCCGAGGCCACAGCGATCGGCTACGTCCCGCCCGACGGGACCTGGCACCAGGCGCTGCCGGACGCCCGGGGCGTGGCCGCGCTGCTCGCGACCGTCCTCAGGGAGGCACGCGACGAGGGAACCGAGACGCTGTCGCAGCTCGTCCGTCGGCATCCGGAGATCGCTTCTCTGGCCTCGGTGCGGCCGACGGCGTCCTCGGGGTCGACTCCGTCGGGCCGGGCGTTCACCCGTCTGCATCGGGCCGGTGCCCTTCCGGACGGGTTGGACCTCGTGGCTCGCACCGTCGGGGGACTCCCCGCACCGGTCGTTCCGGGCGACGGGTCGACGTACGCGGGGGCCGTCTGGGAAGCGCTGGCCGACCGGCTCGTGAGCGCGGACGAGGTCCGGCGCCTCGTCGGGGTCGCCGCCGCGACCGGACTGACCGAGGCCGAGGTCCGGGACGTCCACCAGGCCTGCTTCCGGCGCGCGGCCGCCGCCGCTGCCGCAGACCACGTCATCACCACTCCGGAGCAGCGAGACCTGACCTGCGTCGCCGGCCTGCTCCAGATCTCACCAGCCGATGCGGAAGCCGTGCTCCGCGAAGAGATCGACGCCGCGATCGGGCACGCCACGGCGCTCCCCGCCGCCGACGCCGTGCTCCCCGAGGGCACCAGGGTCGTCGTCACCGGCGAGGTGCCTTACACCACGAACGGCCGACCGATCACGCGAGCGGACATGGCGGCCCTCATGACGAGCGCCGGCCTCGTCCCGAAGAAGGCCGTCTCTCGCATGGTCGATCTCGTGGTCGTCTGCGACCCGAACAGCGGGTCGCGAAAAGCCGAGGAGGCGCGGATCCGCGGCATCCGGGTCATGGTGGTCGAGGAGTTTCTCGAGGCGCTCGGTGTCGTCACGGATTGAGCCTGCGCTCGAGCCTGTGTGCTTGAGGTTCGTGTCAGTACTCCGCCCTTCGCCGGACGATCTCGACGCGCTCTAGGATCGCTCTCGTGCTGGCCAGTGACGTCGAACCTCTCGCGCCCTCCGACGCGCGGCTGACCGTCGCGCTCTTCACCCAGCGCGAGAGCGCCGGCTACCTGGGCACGCCTGCGAGCACGTTCGGGTCGTGGGCCTCGAGAACGGAGGGCCAGCCGCTGATCCTCACGCTGCCGCGGTCCGGAGGGAACGCCGTCGTGCCCTTCCTCGGCTTCGCCGAGGCGTTCGTGCTCACCGCGTTGCGGCGGGCAGGGGTGCCCATGCAGCGCATCCGTCCTGCCGTGCAGCACTTGCGGAGAGAGATCGGACTCGAGCACGCCCTCGCGTCCAAGAGCCTGTTCACCGACGGACGAGAGCTCCTCTACGACTACGCCGCCGAAGGGGAAGCCAGCGAGCTCACCGAGGTCCGGACCGGTCAGCAGCAGGCCCGCGAGATCGTCGACACGTACCTCGACGCGATCCGCTTCGGCGACGACGGATGGGCGTCCGCCCTGACCCTGCCCAATTACCAGCACGCCCGCGTCGTCGTCGATCCGCACGTGGCGTTCGGTCTCCCGACCGTCGCCGGTAACGGAGCGCGCGTGGAGGACATCGTCGGCCGGTTCCTGGCAGCGGAGGACATCGACGAGATCGCGGAGGACTTCGAGCTCGATCGCACGGCGGTGGAGGACGTCATCCGTGTCGCCACCCGAGCCGCCACCTGAGTTCTTCGTCGACCGCTCGCTAGGCCGGAAGCGCGTCCCCGCGGCGCTCCGCGCCGAGGGCCTCGTCCTCCGCACGATGGCCGAAGAGTACGGCGAGCGGGTCGGCCAGGGCCTCGCTGACACGGAGTGGCTGAGAGATGCCGGCGAGAACGGGTGGATCGTCTTGTCGAAGGACGACCGCATTCGTCGTCGCCCCGCCGAGATCGCCGCGGTTCGCGAACACGCCATCCGCATGTTCTGTCTGACGAACGCGAACCTCACCGGGACGCAACAGGCCCAACGGTTCGTGACGAACATCGACGCCATGATGAGGCAGGCGCGCGTCGCGGGGCCTTGGATCTACGGCGTGTACGACTCGGGGATCCGGCCGCTCGTCCCGCCGCCGAAGCACTGAACCCGACCGCTTCGGCACCTGTGCTGCCGGGGGAGCGAGGCTCCGGCCTAGGAGCGGGCCGTCAGATCCCTCACCCCGGTCCCGACCACCCCATCCGATACGACTACGCCCTCCCGGCGTTGCGTCGTCGTCGGTCCGTCCCGTGCTGCTCCTCCACCGCTCCCATCGTGCCGACCCTCTGGTAGGCGAGCTCGGCGATCTGCTCGCGCGGGTGCCCGACGATTCGTTCGCCGGCGAGGTCGTGGCCGTGCCGACGCGGGGGGCCGAGCGGTGGCTGGCGCAGTCGCTGTCGCTCGTGC